>JAHJLF010000053.1 GCA_018821925.1 Candidatus Edwardsbacteria bacterium | reverse complement strand
CCTTGGTAAGTATTATTTTATTTTTATCTAATGCCTCAGCTCAATATTTTCCGAATGATGGGGGTATTAGGAATAGACAGCAATGGGGTTTACACAACGATGCAAATATTGGAGATATTAATGCACCAGAGGCATGGGATTTATTTAAAGGAAGCAGTTCTGTAAAAATATGGATAACAGATTCTGGTGTGCTAATTGACCCCGTAACAGATCGGTTTAATATTGCAAGTAGCCATCCTGATTTAATTGGAAGAGTTGTTCTTCGCACTAATTGGCGTGATGCCGGTGGACATGGAACTGGAGTTGCTGGAATAATTGGTGCCGTTACCAATAATAATTATGGGATAGCGGGTATCGACCATGCATGCCTTATTTATCAAGATGTTGGTGGACCAGCAAGTTTAATTGCTGCTTCAGATAATAATGCGGATGTTATAAACATGAGTTGGGTTTGGGAACCAACTGCAGAACTTATAAATTCAGTTGCTCATGCTTATAATAATAATTCTTTGTTAGTTGCATGCATGTATAATGGGGATCCTGGAACCGGGAATATATATTATCCTGCAGCTTTAAAAGGTGTTATGGCTGTTGGAGCAACGGATAAATTTGGGCAAAGATCAAGTTTTTCAAATTATGGTGATCATATTAGTGTTGTTGCACCAGGTGGATCACAATTAGGTGATTTAGAAAACGAAAATATATATACTACCTCTGTAATATATAAAGTTGAAAGGGTCACCAAAACTGAAGGGTATGATGAAATAAAAACATATACACCAACTTTTAGGTGGTTGGGTGGCACATCATTTTCGGCGCCATTTGTGACCGGTTTGGCTTCTTTGGTAAAAGGCTATGCTCTGAGTAAAGGAATTTCACTAGATAATGATGACATAAGAAAAATAATTGAATTATCTTCTTCTAATGGCTATTGGGCAGACAGATATACAGGATTTGGTCGTATAAATGCACGAAAAGCATTAGATTATTTGAATGCCCCTTGGCAAATAAATAAAAACAGCACAACAACAAGCGTAATTGTTTCCAGTGAATCTTATAGTGCTGTTGTGCCCGGCCTTGGCTTTATATATGGTACTGGACAAGGGTCTTTAGTAGGGGTTCGTCAGAAGCTTAATGCAAAAATACCTTTAACCAGATATTATACGACAACTCCAAGGGTTTGGACCAGAGGAGCACAGTCAAAGGGTTGGACCAACGACCCCGCAATGAGTGGAATAAAAAATGATTGTGAATCTGTCTCTTTATATAAAAATGCTGATAATGTGTGGATTTGTGAAACACAAAACTATATTTATTATAATATACTTAATAATTCTTGGTATCCTTGCGTTAAAGAGCAAGCACGGTTTTCCTGTACAGCGCTTGGTGTACCACAACCACCACAGATGGCGGGAGTTTCTTTAAGACAAGCTACAACAACCAAAGCGGTGCCTGGCACAAACTACAACCTTTGGTTCAACTGGGCTTATGCTTACGGTTGCCCAACATTAGAAAGATACGAAGTTCAATATTATACCGATGCGGTCCCTGGCTGGCGAATACTAAAAAGCGATGTAAGCCCCAACGCCACCGGTTGGACTATTTATGATTTTGGCAGTGTAACGTCCAGGATTTACCTGCAAATGCGGGCGATACATAACGACGGGTATGTGACACCCTGGTCAAATACCATTTATATTGACCCGCCAAATCAGGACGATCCCATCGTTGCTGAAAGCAATACCGCGGAAGGCACGGCCTTCTCGAATGGTAAAAAGATAGTGGTTGATACCGACGGCAAATTACATACGGTATATGTTTCCGGGGAAACTGTTTACTATACATCTTCGCTGGATGAAGGTGAAACCTGGGTTGCTCCGGTTGCCGTTGGATCGGGTAAACATCCAGCCATTGAATTAACCACCGACAATCAGCCCACAGTTTGCTGGAATAATGGCAACTGTCTTTACAGCATCAAAATGACTAACGGTGTATTTGAAGAACCGCAACTCATTTACACCGGCCCCGAAGGTTCTGAGATATCCTATCTTTCATATGTTCTGGATCAAAACTCTAATAATTCGTATTTGGGCTGGGTGGACGAAGGGGCTTCTGGTTCTTCGGTGTTGATTTCCACTTATAATCCTTCTACTTCTGGTACTTTAGCGCCAACACCAATAGATCAGGGTGGAACAACGGCCTTCAAGTCGCCATCATTAGCCTTGGACAAAGCTGGAAACTTGAAAATTGCTTGGAGCCATACCGGCAAGGTGTATTACAAAGACGGTAATGAGTTTGTCGAGATGGGCGATAATGGAATTCACCCCATAGTTGACACTTATGGTGATAAGACCACTGTTGTTTGGCAGGAAGAGATAGCACCGGATATCTATCAAATCGTCAAGAAAACAAAGGGGGTAAACGGCTGGTCGGATAAACAAATTATATCTTGTCCAGATGGGCAGAATGCCGATTTCCCTGTAGTGGTTGCCGGCGGGCAGTACGTTTACAGCAAGAATGTGAAAGACAGCGATTACGACCTTATCTACAACTGCGAATACGATAATGGCTGGCTGATGGGCACCCAGAACCTTTCAGGGGCGCAGGGCGGCATTTCCCGGTACCCGTCAATTGCCTTTAAGCAGGAATGGCCCAAGTCCAAGTTGTATGTTCTTTGGACCGAGGAAATGCCGACTGTAAAAACCGGTTCCAAGGCCATAGCTTCTTATATAAAGTCATATACCATGACGGTTGACCCTGTGCCCAGCAATTACATTGACGTGGGAACAGAGGAATATAACAGCTATAATATTCAGAAAAAGGGCACATATTATTACGGGCCACAGCCGGAATATACCATTGACTACCATTCGTCTGAACTGAAATATAGCATACAGAACTTAGACCCGGCCAAGAAATACCGAATAAAGGTCGTCTATTACCAGGAAACGGATGCTAACATAAAACAAACCCTAACGGTGGATAAAACCTTCAATAACAAGACCACCATTAAACCCAAAACGGTAGTTACCGAAGAACATTGGTTGCCCGCTGTTTGCGTTAAGGACGGACAAATAGAAATAAGCATTGCCAAAAATGCGGGCGAATATGCAGTTTGTTCTGTGATTGCCTTGTATGAGTATGACCGGGATTGTGACGGGAAATCTACGGAAGACATTTCCGGAAGCAATAGCAAATCAACAGCGGCCTATAGCTACGAATTGATGCAAAACTACCCCAATCCCAACACCGGGAAAACAGCCATTAAATACCAATTGGCCCAGTCGGGCAAGGTCAGCCTGAAGATCTACAACACCCTGGGGCAGGTGGTAAAAACTTTAGTTTCCCAGGAACAGCCTGCGGGCATCTATAATGCAATCTGGGATGGCCGGGATAATACCGGCAAAGCCGCGGCAAACGGTGTTTATTTTTACCGACTGGAATCAGGCAGTTTTAAAGCAACCAGGAAGATGGTGGTTTTGAAGTAAACCTAGTGATAGTTTTTAAAAGGGCGGCGGGGATGCCGCCCTTTTAATTTTTTAAGGCCTTGGCCTGCAAATTCTAAGGGAATTTATTGTTGACAATCTCCATTAAGTTGTGATATGATATTTTGTTAAGTATGTTTAAAAGGAGAATATAATGGCCGAAGCCCAAGGAGCTTTCGAAAGAAATCTGGCCGCCGGGGAAGTCCTCTTTAAGGAGGGCGACAAAGGCGAGGAGATGTACCTGATAAAATCCGGCAAGGTGGAGATATCCAACAATGCCGGAGGGGTCAAAAAGGTCCTGGCCGAATTGTCGGAGGGATCATTCCTGGGCGAGATGGCCATAGTGGATGACGCTCCGCGCTCGGCTGCCGCCACCGCCCTGAGCGAGGTGTCCCTGTTGATACTGGACCGGGCGGCCTTCAAGGCCCAGCTTCAGGAGAATCCCATGGTGGAATACCTAATCTCCAGCTTAGTCAAGCGCCTGCGGGAGACCAATGAGCAGGTGAAGATCCTGTTGCAGAAGGACGATGTCTGCCGGGTGGCGGCCTCGCTGCTGGCCATGGGCCGGGAGAAGGGCGCCCCGGATGGATCCGGCGTTTTCATAAAGGGCAGTTACACCCCGGAGGGGCTGGCCAAGCAGGTGGGGGTAAGCATCCCCAAGGCCAAGGATATTCTGGAGAAGATGCAGGCCTCCTCGCTGATAGCATTTGCGGCCGAAGGGATAAAGATACCCTCCATGCCGGACCTGGAGGAATACTGGCGCTACGCCACCCTCAAGGAGAAGTTCAAAGAGGTTTAGGTTTTTTAACCGCAGAGGCGCGGAGAGCGCAGAGATTTTTGTCACCCTGAGGTTTCTCCCGGTCAGACAGGATGAATGGGGGACGATAAAACCGTTTAAAGCACAAAGCGCACAAAGAAAAAATTACGGTAGGGGCGGATTGTGATCCGCCCAGGCTTCACCGCTCGGCAAGGCAGGTCATTCCCGGCTTGCCTCGATACTGCCGGTTGTCGAGTAACTTTAAGGTGTATCGAGACAACGGCAACTCGGCAAGCAAACATTTTTATAATTTCAATAATCAGATAGAGCGAAGATGCGATTTCCCAAGGGCAGGTCAAGCCTCCAGAACGCCAAACTTGAATTCGTCCACCTGGACAACATTTTGGCCGACAATAAAAAAGAACGGGCCAGCAAGATCTCCGGATACCTGGAGATCGTCTACCCCGATATGGTGCAGCTGCTGTACCTTAAAAAGGGCGAGCCGGTAAACGCCGGGCACTTTTCCCGCACCGAGCGCAAGCAGATATCCATCTCCGAGGTGATAGAGAAGGCCAAGAAATCCAGCACCGGCACGGTCTCCATCTACGAGACCCCGGAGGAGCTGGTGGACATGATGCTGGCCACCTTCAGCATTAAGCCGGTGTTCAAAAACCTGGACCTGTCCAATGTGGAACCCGACAAGCTGTTCGAGAAGCTGACCTCGGTCAAGTTCGATGGCTTCATGGAGATCAAGCGCGGGGTGGACATCTCCTACGTCCGCTTCAAGGAGGGGGCGCCGACCTCCGGCTATTTCACCTGGAAGGTGGAGGGCATTGCGCCAGACCTGCTGAAGGCGGCCCTGAAAGCCGCGGCCACCGCCCCCGGTGCGGTGATCGTGGACGCCTACGACAAGCTGCCGGTGCTGGCCGAGCATGCCAGCCCCGCCCAGATAGAGCTGTTCGTCAAGGCCATGAACAAGCTGATGGCCGAACTCAAGAATATTGCCGGTCCCACCCTGGTCAGCAAAACCATCGCCTCCTCAAAGGAAGCGGCCTCGGGGCACTATCCCTTTCTCAAGGAATTTGAGTTCAACGACGAGATCAAGAGTCAGGGCAAGATCGTGACCACCTCCGAGGAACTGGGCAAGGGTTTTGCCGAATGGATGGATAATTTCGTGGACGCCTTCCGGATCGTGCTGGGCAAGCGCTTAGACGGGATCGTGCAGATTGCTCTGAAAGATTTCCGGTTCGCCCTCAAGGCATCCAGCTTCGGACGGTACTCCAAGCTCAAGGATCTGCTCTAACAAATATTTTAACGGTTGGCAGGAAAGCATGCCGGGAATATTATATTTAGTGGCCACCCCCATCGGCAACCTGGAGGACATCACCTTAAGGGCGCTGAAGATCCTCAAGGAGGTACAGTTGATCGCGGCCGAGGATACCCGTCACACCGGCCTGCTGCTGAAGCACTACGGGATAAGCACCCCGTTGAGCTCTTTCTACTCTTACAACCAGAAAGGGAAAGCCCCGGAGCTGATTCGCCGGATACAGGAAGGGGTCAATATGGCCCTGGTGTCCGACGCCGGGACGCCCGGCATCTCCGATCCGGCGGTGGCCCTGGTGACCCAGGCGGTGGCGGCCGGCATCAAGGTGGTCCCCATTCCCGGGCCGACCGCATTGATCTCCGCCCTGATAGCTTCCGGCTTAGACACCAGCCAGTTCGTCTTCACCGGGTTTCTTCCGGTCAAGCCGGGCCGCCGGGCCAAGGCCCTGGAGCAGCTGGAGCAGGAATCCCGGACTATCGTGATCTACGAATCACCCCACCGCATCAGCCGCACTTTGCAGGAACTGGCTGATGTTTTTAAATCCCGGCCGGCGGCGGTGTGCCGGGAGATCACCAAAATGTTCGAGGAGTTCGAACGGGGCACCCTGCCCGAGCTGGCGGAAAAGTATCTGACCAAGAAGCCCAAGGGCGAGTTTGTAATAGTTATTGCCGGAAAGGTAGGATGAAAAATGTTTCCTGAATGGCTCAATAAGGGTTTTGTCAATCTGTTCAACCCGGTGATCAATTTTTTTGTGTGGACCAAAGTCAAGCCCAACTGGCTGACTACCGCCGGATTTTTGTTCGGGCTGGGCTCCGGCCTGCTGTTTGCCACAGGTCATTTCTTCTGGGGCGGAATAGTGGCGTTACTGTCGGCCATCTGCGACGCCATCGACGGTTCTCTGGCCCGGCGCTCGGGCAACACTACCAAGTTCGGGATGTTCTACGACTCGGTGCTGGACCGCTACTCCGAGCTGGCCATGTTCATCGGGCTGTCGTACTACTATGCCGGCAGCGATATGTGGCGGCTGGTCATCCTGACCGACCTGGCGCTGGCCGGCTCGCTGATGGTCAGCTACGCCCGGGCCCGGGCCGAGGGGCTGGGCGAGGACTGCAAGGTGGGAATCATGGAGCGGCCGGAGCGGATAGCGGTGATCATCACCGCCTCGGTGTTCACCGGGATCTTCGACCAGCACTGGATATTCGAGATCGCCCTTTGGGTGCTGGCGGTATTCACCAACGTCACCGCGGTGCAGAGGATCCTGCACATCCGCAAGAAAACCAAGGGCCAGGGGATCCCGTCATAAGAGATAAGAAAACTTAATAAGAAAAAATAAAATTTAGCGTCAGGAAAGGACCACATGGCAAAGAAAATCATCAAAAAAACCGTCAAGCCGGCCGTCAAAAGTTCCGGCCAGCGCAAAGTAAGGGTGGCCATCATCGGGGTGGGCAACTGCGCCTCCTCCTTCGTTCAGGGCATCCATTATTACCGCAACGCCAAGCCGGGCGACAAGGTCCCCGGTCTGATGCACGTCAACCTGGGCGGATACCATATATCGGACATCGAGTTCTCGGCCGCCATCGACATCGACAAGAACAAGGTGGGCAAGGACCTGGCTACCGCCATCTACACCAAACCCAATAACACCTATAAATTTTGCAAGGTGCCCAAGAGCGGGATCACCGTTCAGCGCGGCATGCTGCACGACGGCCTGGGCAAGTATCTCTCCCAGATCATACAGAAGGCCCCGGGCTCCACGGTGGACATCGTCAAGCTGCTGCAGGACACCAAGACAGACGTGGTGGTCAGCTACCTGCCGGTGGGCTCGGAGATGGCCACCAAATGGTATGTGGAGCAGATACTGGAGGCCAAGTGCGCCTTCGTCAACTGCATTCCGGTGTTCATCGCCCGCGAGCAGTACTGGTCCAACCGCTTCAAGAAGGCCGGGGTGCCCTGCATCGGCGATGACATCAAGTCCCAGGTGGGCGCCACCATCACCCATCGCGTCCTGACCCGCTTGTTCATGGACCGGGGGGTCAAACTGCAGAAGACCTATCAGCTGAATTTCGGCGGCAACACCGACTTTTTAAATATGCTGGAGCGGGAGCGCCTGGAGTCCAAGAAGATCTCCAAGACCAACGCCGTCACCTCCATGCTGGATTACAAGATGGATCCCGACGACATTCACGTGGGGCCGTCGGATTACGTGCCCTGGCTGCTGGATAGGAAATTCTGCCACATCAAGATGGAGGGCCAGACCTTCGGGGATGTGCCGCTGAACCTGGACATGAAATTAGAAGTGTGGGATTCGCCCAACTCGGCCGGGGTGGTGATAGACGCGGTGCGCTGCGCCAAGCTGGCTCTGGACCACAAGCTGTCCGGAACCATGCTGGAGCCTTCCAGCTATTTCATGAAATCACCCATGGTGCAGGTGCATGACGACCAGGCCCACCGGGACGTGGAAGAGTTTATTAAGAAATTGGGAAGAAAATAACTGATGCCGAAGAAAATTCGAAATTCGAAATTCGAAATTCGAAATTCTTGCGGGCTGTTTATCTCTTTCGAGGGCATTGAGGGCTGCGGGAAAAGCACCCAGGCCAAACTATTGGAGAGCTGGCTCAAGGCCCAGGACTTTAAGGTAGTGCTGACCAGGGAACCCGGCGGCCCTTCTATTTCCGAGAAGATCAGGCGGATCCTTTTAGACAACAGGAACAAGGGGATGTCCGACCTCACCGAACTGTTGTTGCTGCAGGCCTCCCGGGTCCAGCACCTGGCCCAGGTGATAGTCCCTGCCCTGAAGGCGGGCAAGGTGGTTATCTGTGACCGTTTTGCCGATTCCTCCACCGCCTACCAGGGATACGGCCGGGGCATGGACCTGAAGATGGTTAATGCGCTCAACCAAATCGCGGTCGACGGATTCTGGCCCATGCTGACGTTGGTGCTGGACCTGCCGGTGGAGAAAGGCTTTTCCAGGGCCAAGGGCCGGCGCCGCAGTCTGGACCGGATGGAGACCCAGGCTTTAAAATTCCACAAAAAGGTCAGGCAAGGTTTTAAGACCATTGCCCAAGCGGATCCCCAACGGGTCAAAATTTTAGATGGCAGCCAGCCGCCGGATGTGATCCACGCCGCGGTGCGGCAACTGGCGCTGAGCGTCATGAAAAAAAGATAATGAAAGAATATTTATTATGGAAGACGGTATTCAGAAAGGCAGGTTCATTATGATCACCAGGCGTAAATTCGCTTTGATAGTGTCGGCCATCGTGCTGTTCAGCGTGCTGGCCGGCGGGACCATCGGCCTGCTGGCCCAGAGCCGCACTTTTGACCAGATCAATTTCCAGCTTCGGATATTCTCCACCGCCTTTAAACAGGTGCTGGACCGCTACGTTACCGCCCCCGATCCCCAGAAGCTGATCTACGGCGCCATCAAAGGCATGATGGAGACCCTGGACCCGCACTCGGTGTTCATGGATGCCAAATCTTTCCGGGATCTGAAATCCAGCACCCAGGGGGCTTTTGGCGGGCTGGGCATCCAGATAGGCGTCCGGGACGAGGTGCTGACGGTGATCGCTCCCATGGCCGGGACCCCGGCCTCGCGGATGGGCATCCAGGCCGGCGACCGGATAGTCAAGATTGAAGGGAAATCCACCAAGGGGATCACTACTGACGAGGCGGTGGGCAAACTGCGGGGCGAGCCCGGCAGCAACGTCACCATTACCATCGAGCGCGAGGGGGTCAACGAACTGATGGATTACGCCATCACCCGGGCCCTGATCGAGATAGAGAGCATACCGTACTATGGCTTCATTGCCGACAAGATCGGCTACATCTGGCTGGCCAATTTCTCCCAGAAATCCGGCCCGGATTTGACCCGGGCCCTGCAGGACCTGGAAAAACAGGGGATGAAACAGCTGATATTAGACCTGCGCAGCAATCCCGGAGGACTATTGCACGAAGCGGTGGAGGTCTCCAGCAACTTTTTGGATAACGGCTCATTGGTGGTCTTCACCAGGGGGCGGCTAAAGGAGGCTGACCAGGATTACAAGGCTTCAGGAAAGGTGCTGTTCGGGCCCAAGAATGGTCCGGTGGTGGTGCTGATAAACCAGGGTTCGGCCTCGGCCTCGGAGATAGTGGCCGGCGCATTACAAGATTGGGATCGGGCATTGGTGCTGGGGCAGACCAGTTTCGGCAAGGGCTCGGTGCAGAACGTGATGCCATTGGGCGATTCCATAGCCATCAAGCTGACCACTGCCAAGTATTATACCCCGTCCGGGCGGTGCATCCACCGGGACAACAGCGCCTGGCAGTCCGGAGATCTGGACAGTCTGGAGGAAGATTCCACCGCGACCCAGGAGGTCCATACCACCTTGGGCGGCCTCAAGCGCAAGGTCTACGGCGGCGGCGGCATCACTCCGGACATCAAGGTGGACCTGCCCCGCTTGACCCGCTTCCAGATGGACCTGGAACGCAAAACCATCTTCTTCAAATTCGCCATTAAATATTCCGTGGGTAACAGCGACCTGTCAAAAGATTTCACGGTCAATGAGGCTATGGTGGAGGAGTTCATCAAACTGCTGAAGGAAGATAAAATAGAATACACTCCCGAAGAATACAAGGAAAGCAAGGATTATATCAAACAGGGGATCAAGCGGGAGATGCTTTCCAAGCTGTACGGCGACAAGGCCCGGACGGCCTACCTGCTGGAGAGCGATGCCCAGGCCCAGAAAGCAGTGGAGCTGCTGCAGAAGAACAAGGATCTTACCAAACTGCTCAAAGAGGGGCAGAACGGAAAGTAATGTCATCCCGAGGACACATCGGAGCAATGCAGGTTGAGGGATGAAATTAGTTATTGGTAATTAGTTAATCGTGGGTTTTCCCTTGCCACCAAGCATGCACTGAGCAATGCCGAAGTGACACCAAGATATTTAATCTTTTTTATTGTCATCCCGAGATGACGTCTGTGCCTAACTGTCTGAGGGATGAAAAATGGGCACCAGTTTCGCCTATGCTTTTATAATTGGCATCTTCCCCGCCTGCCTTTTTGTAAGCCATCTTGGCGGGCAGGAAGAGCAAAAGCTTTAGTGCAGACACCAATTGCCCGGCAAGTATAGCTTCTTAAGGGTGACAGATTCCGGCAAAGAAAAAAGAAAATATTTAAAAGGAAAAAATGAAAGACGGTAAAAGAGTAATCCTGTTCAACATGGCACTAATGTTAATCTGCCAATTGGCATTCGCCCAAAAGGCCAAGACCACAAAGCCCGACACCACAATAATAAACCTGCAGCAAAGGATGGAATCCCTGACATTTCAGGTGAACGCCCTGGGCCAGGAGCTCAGCGCCGCCAAGGACCAATTGAACAAACAGGGGCAAACCCCGTTCCAGGCAGTGGAAGAAAAGGTTTCCGCAACCGACGACAAGCTGGCCGGGATGGAGGAGAGGATGCTGTCCGCCGAAAGCGATATCGGGGGGTTGAAAAAACTCAAGGTTTCCGGCTATATTCAGACCCGGTTCGAGTATATCAACCACGACAGGATAGACAGCGCCGCTAATTCGGTTGACACCAGGTCCGACTCCAGCTGGTTCTACGTCCGCCGCGGCCGGATTAAATTCGTATACACTCCTTCGGCCACTTCACAATATTGCATTTGTCCTGACTTCTCCAAGGATAAGGTCAGCCTTAAGGAAGCCTGGATCACCCTGAAGGAACCATGGACTCCGATGGGGTTCAGCCTGACCATGGGTCAGATGAACTGGCCGTTCGGGGTGGAGATCGAAAGGTCCTCCTCGGTGCGCGAGGTGCCTGAGAGAAGCGTCATGTCCAACAAGCTGTTCAAGGGCGAGCGGGACCGCGGGGTCAAGCTCAATTTTGCCCCCATCAACAAAATGAGCGTCGATCTAGGCGTCTACAATGGCTACGGCATAGACAACTCGGTCTTCACCTGGAACGACCCCACCAAGCCCAAGGATTTCATCGGACGCATCAAATACGATTTCGGCTTGGTGGCGCTGACCGGGTCATATTATGAGGGATTTGAGAAGACCTCTACCACCTCGGATAACTTTTACAAGAACCGTATGGGCGGCTCCTTCGAGATGTATAACCAGTTCCTGCCCATCGGTAGAACGGCGGTGCTGGCCGAGGCCATCACAGGGGTCTCCCAAACCAAGGAGGTCTTCGGTTATTATGCCATGCTGGTCCAGAACATCGGAAACAAACTGGGCGTAGCACTACGGATCGACAGCTACGATCCAAACACTTCGTCGGATACCACCAAGTATGCCTGCACCGCCAACGATCTCGCTTTCGATCAGACCTCCAACATCTCGGCGGCGGTCAACTACTGGTGGGATGATGCCGTCAGGCTGACTCTGGCCCTGGACCGGACGCTTTATCATACCGATATGGCGCTGGGTTTGCATCCCAAGTACAACACCTGCCAGGACGACAAGATCACCCTGCAGATGCAGATCAAATTCTAAATAACAAATTATAAGGAGATGTTCAGATGAATAAAAAAATGATTGTTTCAATAGCGTTGTTGGCTTCGGTATCAGTTTTTGGATGCGGCAAAAAGAGGGAGGCCGTCATCATGGCCGGCTCCACCGCCTTTCAGCCCTTTGCCGAGAAACTGGCCGACCAGTTCATGACTCAAAATCCCGGCATCAACGTGACGGTGCAGGGCGGCGGCTCGGCGGTGGGCATCCAATCGGCCCTGTCCGGGACCGCCCAGATAGGGATGGCCGACCTGGTGGAGCTGCCGGAAGAGGCCAAAAATCTCACAGCCACCAAAGTGGCCCGGGACGGCATCGCCATCGTGGTCAATCCCGGCAACAAGATAGAGGGGCTTACCCTGCAGCAGGTGCGGGAGATATTCAACGGGGCTATAAATAACTGGAAACAGGTAGGCGGAGAGGATCGGCCGATCACGGTGGTATCCCGCGAGGCTGGCTCCGGCACCAGGACCTCCTTCGAACAGATAGTGGGCGAGATCTCGCTGATCAAGGAAGCCCTGATTCAGGACTCCAACGGAACCATCCGGGAGACGGTAGCCAACGATGTCAATGCGGTGGGCTACCTGTCGCACGGGTTGATCAACGAAAAGATCAAGCCGGTCAAATTGGACGGGGTGGAGTGCACCACCGAGGAGATCATGAGCGGAAAGTATAAATTGGTCCGCCCGGTTTTTCTGTTGACCATGGAACAACCCCAAGGGGCGATCAAGCAGGTGATAGATTACATGCTGTCGGCGGAGGGCCAGGAGACCATCAAGAGCAGCGGCCTGATACCGGTCAAATAGAGTTTTTATTTCATCACAGCCCTTTCTGTTCGGGCAGACCCCACCCACACTCCCTCCCCGTAACGGAGAGGGAAGCCGTCAGGCAGGGAGAGGTCAAAGACCCGCCGGGGGCACAGGGCTTAACGTCAATCAAATTGAATATGCAACTTAAATTATTCTGCTGAATATAGTATGCGCTTAGATGCGCTTATCGCTTTTGGTTTATTGTTCGCAGTAAACCGCAACTGCGCCCCCGGACCCCATTGACTCATTGATACCAACATAACTTAACCTGTAAGGATTTACAGGTTAAGCCGGGTGTTAGGGGATGGCTACGATCAGCGTTGCTGGTGCAAACGCTTAAATAATGATAAAATCAGCGTTTTGAAAACCAGAGTATTCTCAATTATGTTAGTTTGCCGTCCCCTAAAACTTCCGACCCCACCCTACCCTCCCCGGATCGGGGAGGGAAAAAGGGAGAGGTGTTATAAGAGAAAGCGGGGAGGTCATTTTAGTGGGGTAAAATAAGAACAAAGGGCAAGGGCCATGTTGCGTAATAAAGAAAAATGATTGGCATGAGTGTAAACATTAATCTGAATATTTCATGAAATTCTTAGGCGAGAAGGGCGTTCGGAGAGTGTTGGCGGGGATAGCTTTTTCGGCTATCTCGGCCCTGCTCTTGATTGCCCTTTTTATCATTAAAGAGGGGCTGCCGTTCATCATCAGCTACGGGCCGCTAAAATTCCTGTTTTCCTCCGACTGGCAGCCCCAGGACGGGAAGTTCGGCATCTGGCCCATGATCGTGGCCTCCATCTGGGTGACCCTGGGGGCCATGCTGGTGGGAGCCCCGCTGGGGGTGGCCTGCGCCGTCTACCTCACCGAGTTCGTGCCGCGCCGGGTGATGGGGGTCATCAAGCCCACCATCGAACTGCTGGCCGGCATTCCCTCGGTGGTCTACGGGTTCATGGGGGTGATGGTGCTGGCTCCGCTGATCCGCTCCCACCTGGGCGGGCCGGGGCTGTCGGTGCTGGCCGGGGCCATCATCCTGGGCATCATGATCCTGCCCACCATCATCAGCATCTCCATCGATTCCATCCAGTCGGTGCCCAACTCCTACCGGGAGGGCTCGCTGGCCCTTGGCGCCACCCACTGGCAGACCACTTATATGGTGACGGTGCCGGCCGCCAAATCAGGCATCATAGCGGCCATCATACTGGGGATGGGACGGGCCATCGGCGAGACCATGGCGGTGATCATGGTGGCCGGCAATGCGGTCAAGATCCCCATATCGGCCCTGGATTCCGTCCGCACCCTGACCGCCAACATCGCCCTGGAGATGGGCTACGCCACCGGGCAGCACCGCCAAGCGCTGTTTGCCACCGGAGTGGTGCTACTGGTGATAATCATGATTCTGAACTCCCTGGCCGGAATGGCCATCAGAAAAAAGGCGGGCAAGAGATGAGAATACCGCCCAGATACACCCAGATCGCCGCCCAGCTGGTGATGGGCCTGGCAACCCTGGCCACCTTGGCCATACTAGTGTTCATCATCCTGTTCGTGCTACAGAAAGGCCTTCCGGCGGTGGGCTTCAAATTCCTGCTCACCAATCCCCAGGATATGGGAAAGGCCGGCGGCATCTTCCCGGTGGTCATCGGGACCATCCTGTTAACCGTGGTGGCCATAGCCATCGCCACGCCCCTGGGGGTGGGCACAGCCATCTATCTTACCGAATATACCAGGGAGAGCCGGGCCACCAGGATCATTCGTTTCGGGGCCGACTGCCTGGCCGGGATCCCCTCCATCATCTTCGGCCTGTTCGGCTTCATCTTCTTTGTCACCATCCTGCAGATGGGCTGGTCCATCCTGTCCGGCGGGCTGACCCTGGCCTTCATGATATTGCCCACCATCATTCGGACCTCGGAGGAGGCCATCAAATCGGTGCCCAATTCCTTCCGCGAGGTTTCCTTCTCGCTGGGGGCCACCCGCTGGGAGACCGTCCAGAAGGTGGTGCTGCCCAGTGCCCTGCCGGGCATCGTCACCGGGGTGATGCTGGGGGT
Source organism: Candidatus Edwardsbacteria bacterium (assembly GCA_018821925.1). Classification (NCBI taxonomy): domain Bacteria; phylum Candidatus Edwardsiibacteriota; species Candidatus Edwardsiibacteriota bacterium. The sequence goes on along the minus strand of JAHJLF010000053.1, from coordinate 58,847 downwards.
GGGGCGCTCGATAGGAGAGACCGCCGCGGTGATCTTCACCGCCGGCTCATCATTGCGGATGCCCACCTCGCTGATGGATTCGGCCCGGACCATGTCAGTGCATTTCTATATCCTGGCCCGGGAGGGGATCTCCACCGAGAACGCCTACGGCACCGCGGCCATTCTGGTGATAACCATTTTGCTGATAAACCTGACGGCCTACGGGCTGATGAACCGGTTCGTGGCCAAGAATAACTGATAGCATGATGAGCAACGCAATAAAAATATCTGCCAAGGAACTCAAGGCCTTCTACGGGCCGGAGCAATTGCTGATGTCCCTCAATATGGACATCCCGGCCCGGCAGATCCTGGGCATCATCGGGCCGGCCGGCTCGGGCAAAACCACCTTCCTGCGCAGCCTGAACCGGCTTAACGATCTGGTACACGGATTCCGGATAGAGGGCAGCATCCTATTGGACGGCCAGGACATCTATCACCCCAATTTCGATGTGGTGGCGCTTCGTAAAAGGGTGGGGATGCTGTTCGCCCTGCCGGTGCCCCTGCCCAAGAGCATCTACGAGAATGTGGTCTACGGCCCCAGGCTGTCGGGAATCGGCGACCGGAAAAAACTCGATCAGCTGGTGGAGGCCAGCCTGAAATCAGCCTTCATCTGGGACGAGGTCAAGGACCGCCTCAATTCCCCGGCCATGCGCCTGTCCGGAGGACAGCAGCAGCGGCTGTGTCTGGCCAGGATCCTGGCCCAGGAGCCGGAGGTGATCCTGCTGGACGAACCATGTTCCGGGCTGGACCCCATCTCCACCGCTAAGATCGAGGAGGCCCTGACCATCCTCAAGGAGAAGTACACCATCATCCTGGTTACCAACAATACCAAGCAGGCGGCCCGGGTGGCCGACCAGACGGCATTCTTCCTGATGGGTTCGCTTATCGAATTCGGGCCGACCAAAGACCTGTTCACTGTGCCCAAGGACAAAAGGACCAGCGATTATATCACCGGCCGTTTCGGCTGAGACAGCACCATGTTAATTTAATCCAATTAAGGAAATCAAAGCCCAAGATAATATTTTTCTGCCCTTTCTGTCCGGGCAGAAAGGGCGAAAGACCCGCCGGGGGCACAGGGCTTAACGATTAATAGACAGCCTTAAGAGATAACAAGGTTTTGATGAAAAAGGCACACGCTATGAAGTACTGATCGGTTATGTAATGTTTGGTGCTTTAATCGCACTGTGCCCCCGGACCCCATTTGAACGCTTGATAACCACTTTACTTAACCTGTAAGTATTACAGGTTAAGCCGGGTCTTAAAACTTCCGACCTCACCCTTCCCTCTCCTAATGCTTTAGGAGAGGGGTAGGGGAGAGGTGTTATAAGAGAAAGCGGGGGTGTTCCCTTTTGTTAGTACAGCAGAACAATATAATGAACATATCTTTCTGTTGAGCTTGGTGAATTGTCAGGACTGATTATTAGGATATTGCAGAAATAAAAAGTATAATGAATAACAAGATAGAAATAAAAAAGCTCAACCTGCATTACGGCAAGTTCCAGGCGCTGAAAGCGGTGGACATGCCGGTCGGAGAAAATTCCATCACCGCCCTGATCGGGCCCTCGGGCTGCGGCAAGTCCACCCTGCTGCGTTGCCTCAACCGGATGAACGACCTGATCGCCGGGGTCAAAATAGACGGCCGGGTGCTGCTGGACGGCGCCAATATCTACTCCTACGGCATCGATGTACCGGAGCTGCGGAAAAGAGTGGGAATGGTATTCCAGAGGCCCAACCCCTTCCCTCTCTCGGTCTACGACAATGTGGCCTACGGGCTGAAGGTGGCCGGGATCAGGGACAAAGGCCGGATCTCTGAGACGGTGGAGCGCAGCCTGAAGGGAGCCTGGCTGTGGGAAAATCTGAAAGACAGGCTGGACACTCCGGCCCTGGAACTGCCGCTGGACCAGCAACAGCGTTTGTGCATCGCCCGCCTGTTGGCTGTTGAGCCGGAGGTGATCTTGATGGACGAGCCCTGTTCGGCCCTGGACCCCATCGCCACCATGAAGGTGGAGGAGCTGATGCTGGAGCTGTGCAAGCGATACACCATCGTCATCGTCACCCATAACATGCAGCAGGCGGCCCGGGTCTCGGAATACTCCGGTTATATGCTGCTGGGCGACATGGTGGAGTTTGACCTGACGGCCAACATCTTCACCAACCCCAGGGAGGCCCGCACCCAGGATTATATCACCGGCCGCTATGGTTGAATTCTTTCAGACAGGATTGACATGATCCGGCCGGATGCATTGACAATGATATTTGAACCGCTAAGACGCAAAGCATGCCCTGAGCCTGGTCGAAGGGAGCGCAAAGGTCAATCCACGTTATTTCTTTAATACTTTTCTACTTAAAACGGGCAAGTTATTTTTCCGAGAATACCCATAATCGTTAAAATCAGGGAGCGCCAATGGAAAGACATTTCGATACCGAACTGGACCAGTTGAAACAACAATTGCTGAAGATGGGGGCCCTGGCCGAGGCCATGATAGACAGCGCGGTCACGGCCCTGGTGGAAAGAAACACCGGCCAGCTGGATCAGATATATGAGCAGGAGAAGGAGGTCAATAGTCTTCAGGTGAGCATAGACGAGGACTGCTTAAGGCTGACCGCCCTGTACCAGCCGGCTGCCGGGGACCTGCGTTTCCTGCTGGGAGCCTCCAAGATCAACACCGAGCTGGAGCGGCTGGGAGACCAGGCTATAAACATCTGCGAGATGGTCAATAAACTTCTTCAAGAGCCGCAACTCAAGCCGCTGATAGACATCCCCAAAATGGTGGCCATCGCCACCGACATGGTCCGGGACAGCCTGAACGCCTTTGTGGAGCGCGACGTCAGCAAGGCCAAGGCGGTGCTGATGCAGGACGACCAGCTGGACGATCTGAAGGACAAGATAGTGGCCGAGCTGACCGAATTCATGACCAAGGATTCCGGCTCGATCAGCCGGGCCATACAGCTTATTTTAGTGACCCGCAGTTTGGAACGAATCGGCGACCACGCCACCAACATCGCCGAGGACGTGATCTTTGTGGTGCAGGGCAGGGATATCCGGCATAACATACAGGATCTTTGATCGTAAGCAAAAGATGTTATCATAATGGCCAAGACCATTATAATTGACGGCTACAATCTGGCCTTCGCCTCCGACCGGATACGCCCGGCCCTACTCAAGGACAAGCAAAAGGGCCGGGAGCTTTTAGTAGAGCTTTTAGCAGGATACAAAAAAACTTTTGGCTATGATATCACGGTGGTGTTCGACGGGGCCGACGGTCATACGGACAAATGTTCCGCCAAACGGGGAATCAGGATCGTATTCTCCCGGCCTCCCCAGAATGCCGACCAGGTGATAAAGAACAAAGTTGAGATCCAGAAAAAAAGCAAAACCATCACGGTGGTCACGTCGGACCGGGGGATTGTGAATTACGTGAAAGGCCGGCGGGTGGAGACGGTCGGCTCCAAAACCTTTCTGGACCGGATGGAGCAGGAGCTGGCCCGGCGGGGTGCAGATAAGGAGAAGCCCGGAAGGATAGATGTGAAAGAGTGGATGGAGTATTTTGGGTTCAAAGAGAAGGAATGAAAACAAGCCGATCGACCGGTCGGCTTATATTTTCAATATTGAGTCATACTGAATTTCAAGACGCACTACTAAGAGGGATCAATGCTGGCGCCGCTATTCATCCTGAAAAAGACCAGGGGCAAAGGGCACGGCCTTTTTGCCAAAAAGGATATTCCCCGGGGAACAGTGGTATTCTATGAATGCTCTCAATGCACGGTTATCCCTAGGGCCAAATTCGAAAAGATGAGCAAAGCCCAAAAGGAAAAACTGCTATTTCATGCCTACACCCGCCGGGACGGCTCGGTGATCAATCCCTGCGGTAATTCCGTTTACATGAACCATTCCTGCGATCCCAATATCCTGGATACCGGAAAGGGGTTCGACGTGGTGGTCCGGGACATCAAAAAAGGCCAGGAGGCCACCTACGATTACCGGGTATTCTATGATAAGGATTGGGGCTTTGAATGTCATTGCGGCAGCCAAAACTGCTGCGGGACATTCACCTGCCGCCGGCCACTGGCTCCGGGGGTAAGGTCATTCTGGCGGAGATTGATCGATCCGGCCCTGAGGCGGACGCCCAAAGTACCTCAGCCACTCAAAGAGCAATATCTGAAGGAATTTCCCAGCAAAGGCCGGTATTTCAGATAGGCATATCCAGACAGAGAATTGATTTTATGCTTGACTTTACCATGGGTTTAAGTTACATTTATTGCAAAGAGTTATCTGCCGGGATGCTCACAAAGCTCCGGCGGATGATTTTTATAAGTGATTTTAATAATCATGTTATAGGAGTTCTGGGATGAAACTAAAGGTCCTGGGAGCTTCGGGATCAAAACTGCCCGGTTTCGGTTTGACCAGCTTTCTGCTGGACAAGAACATCCTGATAGACACCGGAGCGGCTGCCTCCATGCTGGACTTCGACGAGCAGCTGAGGCTGGATGCGGTCCTGTTGTCGCACATCCACATCGACCACAGCCTGGGGCTTTTACTGATGGCCGATAATCTGGTGGGCAGCCTCAACAAATCCATCCAGATCATGAGCATCCCTGAAGTGCTGGATGGCCTCAAGGAGCATTTGTTCAACAATCAGGTATGGCCGGACTTCACCTCCATTCCCAACAGCAAGGACGCCATCTTCAAGCTAAAGCCCATGGCCGAGGGAAAGCCGGTGAAGCTGGGCAAGTACACTATCCGGGCCATCCGGGTCAGCCACTCGGTGCCGACGGTGGGCTTCATTATCAGCGACGGCAAGAGCTCCCTGCTGTATACCGCCGACACCCGGGCCACCGAAAAGATCTGGAAGGAGGCCAAGAAGATCAGGGGCCTTAAGGGGGTGCTGATAGAGACCTCGTTCCCCAACCGGCTTCACGGGCTGGCCGACCTGTCGGGCCATCTTACGCCGCACGCCCTGCTGCAGGAGATAAACAAATCGGGGCTGAAGGTGCCGTTCTATGTCTTCCATATCAAAGCCATGTTCGTGGAGGAGGTGCAGAAGGAGATCGCCCGGCTGAAGAACTCGCAGATCCGGCTGGCCATGGAAGGCGCCACCTATAATTTTTAGGATCCGACAATATCGCGTTTAGCAAGCCGGAACAATAGACGATGTTTTATTTTCCGGCTTTGCCTTTGTATCTTTGTAGAGAGGTTTTTATATTGAGAAAATTATTGATCATATTGATGATCCTTTCGGCCGGCTGCGCCAAGCGCCAGATGCTCAGCCCGGAGCAGGCGCAATTGACGGTGATGGACCAGGTGATGCAGGCTGCCATGCTGGAGCAGGATGGCCAAAGCAGACAGGCCATCAAACTTTACAAGAGCTCCTTAAGGCTGGATAAGGGGTCGGCCCTGCTCAATCTGCTGATCTCCCAGAACTACTACCAGCTGGGCAACGACACCCTGGCGATCCTTTATGCCCGCCGGGCGGTCAGATTGGAGCCGGGAAACCCCGATAACCGCCTGATGCTGGGCAACGCCTATATGATGGCCCGGGAGCTGGAGCTCTCCCTGGAACAGTACCGGGCGGCGGTCAAACTAAAGCCGGACAATCCCGATATCTCGATCACCACCGCCGGGCTTTACGAGGCCCTGGGCCGCCGCGATTCGGCCATCACCGTTATGGAAAACATAGTCCGGCAGACCAGCGATCCGAACATAGCGATGCAGCTGGGCTCGATGCTGATGCGCGATAAGCAGAGCGAACCGGCCAAAGAGATCTACCGGCAGATAATAGGCCGGGACTCTTCCAATATCAGGGCTTGGATATCGCTGGCAGCCATCTATGAGGTGGGCCAGCAGCCGGATTCGGCCCTGTATTTTTACGGCACCGCCGCCCGGCTGGATCCCGAAAATCTTAGCATCCAAAAACATATCTTCAACCTGCTGCTGTCCCTAAACCAGTATCAGTGGGCGGCCCGCCAGGCCATGATCATTCTGGAGAGGGAGCCGGGGAATGCCGGTCTTCGTTTGCAGCTGGCCCGGCTGTTCTACCACCAGCAGGCTTTCCAGCCGGCCAAGGAGCAATTTCTGGCTGTCCTGGAGAGCGACAGCAATAACACCGAGGCGCTGTATACCGTGGCCCGGATAAGCTTTCAGCAAAAGGATTACCCTCCGGCGCTACGGTATTTCCAGAGGACCATTGGCTTGCTGCCAAAAATGGCCGAAGGTTGGGTTGCCTTGGGCAATTGTTTTTTGGCCCTGGGTCAGCCGGATTCCGCCGCTGCCTCGTACCGGAACGCCCGACGTTACGGTCTGAAACAGGATCTGGACCAGCTGATGGGCGCCGGGTATTCCCTGTCCGAAAAGTACCGGGAGGCCATTCCATTCTTTCAGAATCAGTACAGAAAGGAACCCAAGGACCCCGATCTGATGTTCGGCCTGGCGGTGGCCTATGAACGCAGCGGGGGCTTTGATAACGCAGTAACAATGTTCAAAAAGCTGCTGGAGCTGAATCCCAAGAGTGCCATCGTGCTGAATTATCTGGGCTATATGTATGCCGACAAGGGAATCAACCTGGAGGAAGCCAAAGATCTGATCGCCAAAGCCCTGGAGGCCGAGCCGGAAAATGCCTTTTATATTGACAGCATGGGATGGGTGTTTTATAAAATGGATCGTTTCGAGGAGGCCAAAGAGAGCCTAGAGAAGGCGGTCGGCCTCCTGCCCAAGGATGCTACTTTAAGGGACCATCTGGGCGACGTCTACCTATCGCTCAATTTAAAACAGCAAGCCATTGAGCAATGGCAGAAGTCCCTGGAGCTCGATCCAGGCAAGGAAAAGATACAGGAAAAGATAGATGCAGCTAGATAAAAATAAATTATTGGGACCTCTGCGATACCAACCACTGAAACACGGAACCACAAAGAAAGGGCTTTAGTTCTGATTTTTTCTATGTTTACTATTTCAAAATTTCAATGTTTCCGGAGTAAAAAACATTCTTACGGAAACCGCTTATTTTTAAAATCCCAGATCATAGCGATTGCAGCGCTTTGCTTCTTGATGGCCGGGTGTGCTCATGTCAAAAGGGCGGAAAAACAGGATCCGGAAGACATTTGGAACAGGGCCTGGTCGTCATTCAAGACAGAGGACCAGCCATTCTCGGCCCAGGGAAAGATAACCTACGATTCGCCCAAGCTGACCCAGTCCCTGAACTTCGTCTGGCGCCAGGAGGGCAGCCGGCATATCAGGATAGACATCTCCGGATTTTTTGGAATCGGCCTGGCCTCGGCCTGCATTTCCGGGGAAACCGCTTGGCTGAATGTTCCCCTTAAATCTCTGTATATCAACGGCACCATATCGGGCGTCGATTCGATGGCGGAAAAAGCGGCCGGGATCGGAATCGAACGACTTTTGGAGGTCATGCAGGGCCGGCCGCCGCTGGAGACTGGCCAGTATTCCATAGCCCAGGATGCCGATAAGTTCTTTCTTTTTATCTTTACCAAAAGAGATACCAACATAACATACCGGCTGGATCAGCAGAACGCGCGGATCGTGGATTATAAACGGGATATCGCGGGAAAGCCGGAATACAGCATCAGCTATGGCGACTGGAGGCCGTTCAACAACAGTTTTCGGCCGCATGCGGTGGAGGTGTTTTCCTACCGGGACCAGACCGGTCTTAGAATAAAGTTCTCATCCATGGCCGCAGAGCAGGCGTTTACCAATGATGTTTGGGAACAGCCGATGCCCCGAAGAGTTTCCGGCGATGAGTGAGAAGGCCAATAAACACGGAGCCATCATATTCTATAGCGACCAGGTGATACCGGAGAATGAAAGGCTGGACAGGCGGTTTCTGGAGATGGTGAACAAAGACCGGCTGAAGCTGGCCTACATTCCCTCGGCCTCGGACGGTACCCGGAGATATTATCGCGAGAAATGCGAGTATTATAAAAGGTACGGCATAGAGGATCTTTTATATTTCGATCTGAACAAGGAATACGATTCGGCCCTGACGGATGAACTACTGGCTTGCGATGCCATACATCTGTCGGGAGGGGATCCATTCCAGTTTCTGGGCTCCATCCGTAAAAGAAAGTTCGGGCCGGTGCTGAAAAAATATCTGAATGATGGAGGGATACTCCTGGGCATCAGCGCCGGGGCCATAGTGCTTACGCCCAGCATCAACATCTCGCATGTCTTCTATAAATCACGGACGGACCAGCATCACGCCGTTGGCCTGGTGGATTTTCATTTCCTGCCGCACTGGAATCAGCGGGAGGATAGGTTGGAGGACGTCAAGCGGTTCTCAATCGAGAACAAGGCCACGGTTTACGCCTGCCGGGACGGGGACGGGATGGTGGTCCGGGACGGCAAGGTAGAATTGGTGGGAGATGTGGTGAGGATAGAGAAGGGACTGATTAAATAATATTAAAAGGTTTTATACAATGAGACACTTTGTAATTATTATTTCATTGATCTGCGTTACTTCTTGCATTCAAAGAACAATGCCTTCAGATAAATTAAATGGAGCCTGGTTAAATAAGGATTTGATAGATATATTATATAGCACCCGCTCTACTTATGAAGCAACAAAAACCACTAAAATCTCAAATATTGAAATAATAAATGGTGGTATAAATGGACTTAACAAATTTCATGATTCTTTCGGTAATGATATTGAAGAACTATGTTTAACAAATAAACCATATGTATATACAATACAAGGAAAAACAAATGATACGGTATACATCTTAGATAAAGACAGCTGCAATAAAATTATGTTTTCATTCTATGATCATAATATTTTTATAAGGTTAAATGAACCCATTGATGAATTTATAAATAAAATTGTTATAGCTGGTAAGTATAATGACAAATCTGGCAACGTTTATTATTTTGAGCCGGATGGCAGCACCAATTGGCCAACCCAAGGCTATAAATATGAAATAATCAAAGATTTTTGGCCAATTGAAAAAGATTGTATTATATTCAGCGATACTTTGAATAACAGAGATAAGTATTATGGTTATAGCTGGAAAGGTAATGTATTAAGATTTCATAATGAAATTGATTATCCTGAAGATACCGCTGACGACTATAAAGACTTTAAAACAGAACCTTTTGTTGAATTAGTAGAGATAAAACCATGAATTGTATCATCATCTATTCCACCTTTCCTTCCCGGGAGCTGGCCGAGAAAACGGCCCGCACCATGCTGGAGGAGCAGTTGGTGGCCGGGGCCAATATCGTCCAGGCCGAGTCTCTTTTCCGCTGGCAGGGCAAGATCGAACAACGCGCCGAATGGGCGGTATTCTTCCAGGCCGAGCGGAATTTCTACAAACGGATAGAATCACGCATCAAACAGTTGCACTCCGACAAGGTTCCCCAGATCGTAATGTGGAAGATGAAGGACGGATACGTTCCGTTCCTTAACTGGGTAATCGACGAGACCAGCCGCCCGGTGCTCAAAAGGGAGCGAAGGGAAAATGGTAAAGAATATCGCAAGAAGAAGGCCGAATTGTTAAAGGGAAAGAAAAAAGATGGAACAACAAGCTGAGCCTGCCATTTTTAGCGAAGAGCAGTATTTTACCCAGCCCTGGCTCTGGTTAATAATCGTATTGATGACGGCTGCGGTCCTCCTTCCTTTAGGTGCTGTCATTTTAAATCCGGACCAAACTGTTAACTTTAGAACAGGAAACGGTTTTAGCGTGTTGATCGCCCCTGCGATCTGTATGGGAATAATAATTTTGTTTGCAAAGCTTAAGCTTATCACCATCGTCAAGAGCCTTGGAATATCAGTGCAATTCAAACCTTTCCACCGTCAGCAGCTATTCTTTGATTTCAGGGACATTAAAGAATACACCACACGCACCTATCGGCCGATAATAGAATACGGTGGATGGGGGGTCAAGCGGGGTATCGGGGGGCTGGCCTACAATGTTTCAGGGAATCAGGGGTTGCAATTGGTTCTTAACGATGGCAGAAAAATATTGATAGGGACCCAGAAGCCGGAGCAACTCATTAACGCAATTAACTCAGCGGGGAAAATTAAAAGGATATAAGATGGAATGCAATAAAACCAAAAACCTGAAAAACTGCAATTGCAGCTACGAGCCCTGCTCTCGCAAGGGAGTCTGCTGCGAATGCATTGCCTATCACCGGGCCATGAACCAATTGCCGGCCTGCTATTTCTCGGAAAAAGCCGAGAGAAGCTACGACCGCTCAATAGCGGCCTTCATCAAAGACCAGGGCCGGTGAAGATAGATAAAAGCTGGTATATCAAGCCGCCGGGGGTGGCCGAGCATATTTCGTGCGGCGGGGTGGTGGTCCGAAAGGAAGAGGATCTAATCATGGTGGCGCTGGTCACCGAGCCCGGCTTTGCGGAATACATTCTTCCTAAGGGCCATGTTGAATCCGGGGAGAATCTGGAGCAGGCCGCCCGGCGGGAGATCGCCGAAGAGGCAGGTTTCACGGAGTTAACGCTGATTAAGAGCCTTGGATCTACCGGACGTTTGGATTTCCGGAAAGGTTCTTGGGGCACAGTGCATTATTTTTTGTTTACTACCGACCAGAATAAGACCAGCCCCAGCGATCCGGAGCATGAATACATCGTCAAATGGTTTCCGATAAATTTTCTTCCGGAAATATTCTGGCCGGAACAGAGAGCGCTGATAGAAGACAATAAGGATATGATCAGAAAGATTTTTAAATAATATGCTGGGAACAGTAGTCAACACTGGAGCCATAATCGCAGGGAGCGTTCTGGGCCTTTTGCTGCGCCGGAAACTGTCAGTCCGATATTCCGACATAGTGATGAAGGCCATCGGCCTGTTCACCATCGTCATCGGGCTGGATCTGGCTTTTAAGAGCAGCCGGATGCTGCTGGTATTGATATCTTTGGTCCTCGGCGGGTTGATCGGCGAGTTGATCAATCTGGAGGGGCGGCTGGAGTGGTTGGGGAAAAAACTGCAGGAAAAATTCTCCGGTGGAAACAGTACGTTATTCGTGCAGGGATTCGTGATCAGCTCCCTGCTGTTCTGCGTCGGACCCCTGGCCATAGTAGGCAGCATGGAGGACGGCCTGATGGGCAGCCACACCGTGCTTTTCACCAAGTCGCTGATGGATGGGACAGCCTCGGTGGCTCTGGCCTCAGCGATGGGGGTGGGAGTGCTGTTTTCGGCCGGGGCGGTCCTGGTTTATCAGGGGCTGTTGACCGATGCGGCCATAATATTCAAGGGTCTGATGCCCCTGCCCTATGTAGACCTGATGTCGGCGGTGGGCGGGATACTGCTGCTGGGGGTGGCCCTTAATTTGATACTTAACATAAAATTAAAAGTAGCCAATTTGCTTCCGGCCATATTCATTTCACCACTGGTATTGAAGATCGCTTTAATGATAAGTAAATAAAATGATCATGGAAAAAGAAGGCAAAATCAATACTGAAAAACTTCACGCCATCGCCCTGGATGAGGGGATGGCTGTCTTCGGCGTGGCGGAACTTGACCCGATAAGGCAAACTTTTCACCCCGATATTGTCCAGGCCGCCCAGGGGCTTAAATACGGGATATCGGCGGGCTTCCGCCTTTCCGATCCCACCATAGACGACATTGCCGACCAGCCGACCCTGTTGTACAAGCACCACTATAGGGTGGCCAACCATGTCCTGGACCAGGCCGGGGCCAAAATAGAATCTTACATCCAATCCAATGGCTATAAGGCCCTGCCCATCCCTGCCTCGCAGACCATAGACTGGGAGAAGCACCTGGGGCACCTGTCACATAAGGCCATTGCGGCGCAGGCCGGACTGGGATGGATAGGAAAATCGGCCCTGTTCATTCATCCCGAACATCGGGCAAGACTGCGCTTGGTGACGGTGCTGACCGATATGCCGCTGGAGGCGGGAAGCCCCGTCAAGAAAACCTGCGGGGACTGCCAGCTGTGCATCAGGGCCTGCCCGGCCGAGGCCATATCGGACCAGGGCTACGACAAGCCCAAGTGCATTGCCAAGCTGAGAGAGTTCTCACATTTGCCGGGGATCGGGCAGTATCTCTGCGGAGTGTGCGTAAAAGTGTGCCGGGAGTGACGGGTTGTTCACTTGAATGAGATGAAACAGGTTTGCCTGGATTCCCGCCTGAGTTTATACTGAATGTAATGAAGTGCGGGAATGACAAATAGAAAACAATCATTTTGAAAATAATGGAAAACATTACACAAAATCAAGGGTCATTCAAGGATCGCTCCAGTGGGTTGAAAGCCTTTGGGGTGGTGCTGATCGTAATTGGCGGTTTCAATCTGCTGCTGATCCCATTGGTTTTGCTGGGCAGTATAATGAGCCGGACCATGGATGCCGGGCAATCGGCAGGCTATTGGGTCTTCTCGCTTTTGGTAAACCTGCTGACATATCTTTTCCTGGGCGGAATATTCCTCGGGATAGGGATCGGTTCCATCAGGCTTAAGCGCTGGGTGCGGCCGGTGCTTCTTTCCATCGGCTGGGTGTGGTTGCTGCTGGGCCTGATGGTTACGGCCATGATATTTTTTGTAATGCCAAAGATGATGGGAACTTTTATGTTGTCCGAAGTATCTGACCCATCACTTATCGTTGGCATTGTAATCATGGTGTCCGGGGCAATGTCGATCCTCTTCATGGTCTTGTTGCCGGCTCTGCTGATATGGTTTTATTCCCAAAGTTCGGTAAAGCAGACATTGGAGGCAAAAGATCCCGGCCCGGCCTGGACCGATGCCTGCCCTCCCCCGGTGCTGGCAATAAGCCTGTTCTACGGAGTAAACGCGGTATTGACGCTACTGGCCTCTTTTTTGGGCGTGAGCTTCATTTGGGGTTCTATAATCACAGGATTGCCGGCCGTTCTGGTTACAATATTTTACGGTTTGATATTGGCATATATTTGTTATGCTATTTACAGGCTTGATAGTCGCGGCTGGTGGACCGCCGTGATCTCAACCGCTTTTGGGACCGTTTCATCCTTGTTGGTCTTTTCTAAGAACGATCCGATAAAGATAGTGGCCTTGATGGGCCAAAGTGATCAATTACAATATGCCCAGGAAGGCATATCTCTGATGCTGAAATACCAAGGTTATATATTATGGCTGTCGGCAGTCACCCTCTTGGGATATCTTCTGTATATCAAAAAATATTTCAAGCGTTCATAAAGCAATATGTCCATAATCAGAATGGTCAAGCCGGTCAAATGTTTTCTGGGATTGATATATTCCCCCGAAGTGAGTCTGTGTGACCTGGAAAGGGAACTGCATAAGCATTTTGGTGTGATAGACCGTAAAAGCCAGGTGCTGGATTTCAGCGGCTCCACCGATTACTACGCCCCGGAGATGGGCCCCAAGCTTTTCCGGACCTGGTGGAGCCTGCACCAACTGGAGGACCCGGGGAAATTGCCGGAGCTTAAGCTGATATCGAATCAACTGGAGGATGAATACCTGAAGGCCAGTGAAAGCACCGGGCGGATCGTGAACATCGATCCGGGTTATGTTAACGAGGCCCGGGTGATACTGGCCACCTGCAAGGATTTTTCCCACCGGGTCTACCTGGGCCAGGGTATTTATGGGGATGTCACCCTCATCTACCGGGGGGACGGGTTCAAGCCGCTGGAATGGACCTATCCCGACTACCAGTGCCCCGAGGCGTTAAAATATTTTCAGGCATTGAAGGATGATTACCGAAAACAGATCAAGGAGGCGCAATGACCGAGGAGCAGAGAAAAATAATTATGGAATGGACTGTCTTCCCACTGGCGGAGTCCCGGACCAAGGCCCTGATAGCCATTTTGACCCCGCCGCTGGCGATGGTGGTTATCTATCTTTTGATGCAGTCCTGGCTGTGGGCTGGACTGGGGTTTCTTCTTCTTTTTTCCTCGGAGTTCCCTTTCTTCCTTAAGAGCAGATATACCTTCGATCACCAGGGGGTAAGCATGAAGCGGGGCGGGGTGACCATCGCCCGCAAGTGGGAGCAGATCAACAGCCATTATCCCGACAAGAACGGGGTGTTGCTGTCGCCTTTTGCCAAACAGACCTGGCTGGAGAATTTCAGGGGCATATACCTGCAATACGGAAAACACCGCGAGGAGATCATGGCGGTTTTAAAAGACAGAATAAAACCGGCCGAGCCGGCGAAGAACAAAGAGATCAATAAAAACAATACGGAGCCAAAATGAAAAGGATCAGTTTACTTTTAGCGGTTCTTCCCCTGATCTTTGCTAGCGTCTGCCAGGCCTGGCAGCAGAGGGTGGAATATAATATCGACGCCCGGCTGGATACGGTGGAGCACAAGATATTTGCCACCCAGCATCTGAGATATTTCAACAACTCGCCGGATACTTTGAACAGTGTTTGGTTCAATCTGTATCCCAACGCCTACCGGGACAACTCCACCTTCTTTGCCCGGGAAGCAGAACAACAGCAGGACTACCGAATCCGGCACTCCTCCCCGGAGGAAAGGGGATGGATCGAGATCAATTCACTGCTGGTGGCTGGCAGCACCGCAGTATTCAAATACGGCCCAGAATATGGTGTCCCATTTATCCGGGGCGGCCGAGCGGATGAAATGGAGATATTTGGTGATTACGGAGGCAACCACCCGGCTGTTAATAAAAAATTCAAAGAACCAAAATATAAGCTGGACTCGACCTCGGCCAGTCTGGAATTGCCGGCGCCTCTGGCTCCCGGTGATTCGGTGGATTTCTATTTCGATTTCAATGTCAAGGTGCCGAAATTTTTCTCCAGGATGGGTCATAGCGGGATTCATTACGAGATCTCCCAGTGGTATCCCAAGATCGCCGTTTACGATGCCAAGGGTTGGCATGCCGACGGCTATCATTATATCGGCGAGTTCTACGGGGACTATGGGAGCTTTCAAGTGGGCCTGACCGTTCCCAAAGATTTCAAAATAGGCTCCACCGGGGAGGAGATCCTGGATCCGGAGGATACGATCTTACAGGTCAATGAGCCAGTATCCTATCACCTATTTACAGCCGATAATGTTCACGATTTTGCCTGGTGCGCCGATCCGGAATATTCGGAGATTTCCGAGCTGCACGGCGACATCGCCATAAAAATCCTCTACCGGCCCGGGCAGAAGGAACGCTGGAAGAACGTGATGCAGTACGCCAAGGATGCCCTGGATTACTACGGAAGGTGGTACGGCCAATATCCCTATTCCACCCTGACCGTTTGTGAGGGCGACATGGCCGCCGGGGGCGGCATGGAGTATCCTAATATGGTGATCGTGTCCACCGGCGAGGATCAATACACCCGGACCCTGGAGATGGTGGTGATGCACGAGATCGGCCACCAGTGGTTCTACGGCATCCTGGGCAACAACGAGATGGACGAGGCCTGGCTGGACGAGGGGATCAACTCCTTCTCGGAGCAGAGATATTTTGAGGAGAAATACGGCCCGGACGGTAACTATCTGGCCAAGGAGTCCCTGAGGAGATTATTACCAGAGGCCAGCAACCGGAATGTGGGACGGATGATTCCCTACCTTTATTCTGCCAATAGAATGGATCAGCCGGTCGATACCAGGGCCTGCATCTCCGGGGAGATGGGGCAGTATGCCGCCAGCGCCTACATGAAGCCGGCGGCCATGATGTGGTGGCTAAAAGAATATCTGGGGAATTCTGCTTTCGACCGGGTGATGCAGGGTTATTACCGCGACAACCAGTTCCGGCATGTCAGTACGGAAAAATTCTATGATGCGGTAAAAAAATATTCACAAAAAGACGTCAAGCCATATTTTGCTCCCTGGTTAAAAACCACCGGAATGAGTGATTACTCGGTGGCTTCGGTGCGTCAGATAAAGGAACAAAGAAACACCTACAGTATCACACTGGCCAGAAATGGGGATCTGGCCATCCCGGCGGCATTCTCAGCCGAGGACGCCATCAATAAAAAATACGATGTTTTATGGAGCGGCAGGGGAAGGGATACAACCTTTCTGCTGCAGACCGACGGGAAACTGATCTCCGCCGTGATCGATCCCGACAATGTTCTGCTGGAAACCAACCGCTGGAATAATTGCCGGCCCCGGAAATATAAGATAACCCTGGGCCCCCGCCTGCCGTCCTTCGAATCCTACAATATGTTCTGGCTGCCTGTTCCCTGGTATGACCAGGTCAACGGCTTCCGCCTGGGGACCATATTCCACGGCGCTTACCTGGCCGACGGCGATCCCATGGTGGGGCATCACCAGTGGTCTTTTTCGCCGTTCTACGGGTTTAAATCGAAAGAGATCAGCTTCAGCTTCGATTACCAGACCCCGGTGGATTCACGCTCCCGGCCGCCGCGGATCTATCTTGCCGCCAGCTCGGCCTTCGATATCAACTATGCCGGGATCGGGCTCAAACGGACCTGGGGGCCGCGGCTGATGTTGGATCCCACCGAGAGTTTCGACGTGCGGCTGGATTATACCCGCTACAAGGATTACCGTTTCTGGGATCCCCGCGACGTGGACACTGCGGCAGTGGTCAGCCTGATGGCCCAGCGGGGCTATAATCTGACCAGCCACTGGGGCCGGTCACTATTTCTCAGCACGATAACCGCAGGCTACCTCCAGAGACCGAAATCGGATATCAACAACTACCTCAAATTTGAACTGGAGGAAAAACTCACCTTTAGGATCAATGAACATATCAACCCCAGATTCCGTTTAGTAGCCGGGTACATCCAGGGGCCGGCCCCGGCTCAGGAGCAGTTCTTTCTGGCCGGCAGCTTCAAAAGCACCGGGCTGGATAACATGCTAGCCTCAGGAAAGGACGGGTTCTCCACCCAGGAACATTATCATGTGGACGGCGGAGCCAACCTGCCGGGCTATTACGGCACCCATATCCGGGGCAAGAACCTGTTGGCGGTTAATATGACCCTGCCCATAATGAAGAGCCCGGTCTCATTCTTTGCCGGGGCCGGACAGGTGGCTAACGACTGGCTGGAGTTCTCCGCCGATGGCATCCGGGCCGATGCCGGACTGTCGCTGGCCCTGGGGCCGATGCGGCTGATGTTCCCGTTGTGGATAAATAAGCCGGAAGAGGGCAAGAAGCAGTTCGACTGGCGGTGGACCATCGGCTTCGGCGGCAGCGGGGAAGGGATGAGCATAAAGTTTTAATATTCGGTTTCCTCGATACTAGCCTTTGGCTAACTCGGCAACCGAAATATACGATTGCCCGATGTTGGTCATTAAGCAGTGATTAAATTATGTCTATGATGGGTTACATGTACATACTTAAATGTAATGATGGCACCTATTATACCGGCAGTACAGTGAACCTCAAAAAAAGACTGAACGAACACCAAAGTGGTGTGGGGGCGAACTACACGAAAAAACGTTTGCCGGTTGATTTGGTTTATTATGAAGAATACCCTAGAATAGATCAGGCATTCAATCGGGAAAAACAGATACAAAACTGGAGCCAAAAAAGAAAAAATCATTAATAATGGGCGAATTTTCAGAGTTACCAAAGTTGGCCAAGAAATCGTTTAGAAAAAGCTAAAAGAACCACAAGATTTCATATTTGTTATTTTTTCAGCGCACTTAATATTGTTAAGCCTGGTCGTCGAGTGCCGGACAGAATTAGATGCTATAAAAGCACCTCAACTCTGGGCGGGCGTATCGAGACGACAGGAAGGTTATGTATTATTTTATCAAGCAATAAATAGGTATGACATTTATATCCCTTGCCCTTATCCAAATGCGGTGCGAGAAGGCGGCCATAGATGAAAATATAAAAGAGATGCGCCGTTATCTTGACCAGGCAAAAGATGCCAAGGCCGATATCGTCTACTTTCCGGAGATGAACATCACCGGGTATATCGATCCCCAGCAGCATCCTCAGGCGGTTATCTCCCGGGATCATCCCGCCATCAGGCAGGCCGCTGATCTAAGCCGGGAATACCATACGACCATCATCGCCGGGTTTGTGGAGGAGAACGCCGCAGGCAAACCATTCATCACCCAGTTGGTGGCGCAGGATGGAGCGGTCCTGGGATATTACCGCAAGAAGACCATCAAGGACGAAGAGGCCGAGTGGTTCAGTCCGGGTAATGACCAGCCGGTCTTTTCACACTCAGGCATGAAATACGGCATAGCCATCTGCGCCGATATTGACGATGAAAACATCTTCCGCGAGCTGGCCCACAAGGGGGCCAGGCTGGTCATAGCGTGCGCCGCACCCGGCCTTTACGGGGAACAAAAGGCCAGGAACTGGCAGGAGGGTTACGATTGGTGGAGGGGCGAATGCTTCGGCAAGCTGGGCAAATATGCCGCCGATCAGGATCTCCATATTGCCGTAGCCACCCAGGCCGGCCGGACAGTGGACGAGGATTTCCCCGGGGGCGGATATCTTTTCTCCCCGGAGGGAAAATGCCTGGCCCAGTCGTCCGACTGGAAAGAAGGAATGCTGGTGGTGAAAATGCCATTAGAATGATGCCTTATGCATAAATATAAAAGCCCCGCCGTTGGCGGGGCTTTTTGTTTGTATAGCTTCTATAACTTGCGTTCAATGAAATACTGGGTTTTCAGCTTCTTCATCCAGGCTTCGTAGAGATCCTGCATCTTCTTGGACTTCAAATACTCGGTCAGCTGCTCCCTGACTGCTTCCATAGTGGCGGTCTTGGCCGGGTAGCGTTTTTCCAGCTTGACGATGTGGAAACCGGTGGGGGTCTCGATCACGTCGCTGACCTCCCCCTCCTTCAGGATGGCCAGCTCATCCTTGATCTCGGCCGGGAAGCCCTCCACCGGGATGCCCATCAGTTTGCCGTCGGTGTTCTTGGCCTCAGGGTCATCGGAGTAAGTCTTGGCCAGCTTGTTGATATTTTCCTTGCCGACGATCACCCTCTCGTGCAGGGCGGTGATCGTTCTTTTGGCCTTGGACATATCGGCGGCCGAGGGAGCGACCATGATCAGAATATGGGCCGCATGAACCTGATCACCCTTCTTTTCCAGCAGTTTGATGATGTGAAATCCGAACTGGGTGACGATCACGCCGGACACCTGTCCCGGCTTGAGGGCGAAGGCCGCCTGTTCGAACTCCGGCACCATCTGGTTGCGCCCGAACCAACCCAGGTCCCCGCCGTTGGAGGCGGAGCCCGGATCCTGGGAATATTTTTTGGCCACCTCGGCAAAGGGTTTCTTCAGCTTGAGCTGGTTCAACACCTGCTGAACCTTGGCCTGGGCGTCGGTCTTGGATTTCTGGCCCGGCTTGGGGGCTATCAATATATGCGAGAGGTCGACCTTCTCCGGCTCGCCGGGGAGGGAATCCTTGTGACTGGCGAAGAAAGCCTCCAGCTCCTTGGTGGTCGGCGGGGTGACCTGGGAACGAAGGTTCCGGTCGATCAACCGCTGAACGATAAGCATACTCTTGACATCGCTGCGGTGTTTGGCCTTGAGCTGGGCCACCGTGGTGCCCTCGGCTTTAAGCTGGGCATTGAACTGTTCCTCGGTGGGGAACTGGGACCTCATCTCGGCGATCCGCTGGTCGAGTATTTCGTCTATCTCGGCGTCTTTTACAAAAATGGATTCCTTCTTGGCCTGGGCCAGCATCACATAGTTCTCTATCTTCTGCTCCAGGGCCATTCTTCGCAGCGAATCCAGCGGGGTGGGATCCTGGGGAACCTGCATCCGGTAAAGCTGGACCTGGCGGTCCACCTCGCTCTTGAGGATCGGCTGGTCGCCCACCCTTCCGATGACGGCATCCAGGGTATCGCCGGCCCAGGCGGTGCCGCCGAACAACAGCAATAGAGCCAGCAGGGTCTTGGAAATCTTCATTATTACCTCTCGTAAATATTAGGCCTTAAGTTGATCTGAGAATTATTTTATCAATTCCGGATGGCTCTCCACCTTGGAGGCCAGCCGCAGACTGTCGCTGATATTGTCGAATCTGGTCTTCTGCCGGAGCATGGTCAGCCCATAGACCAGATCCTCCCGGATGTCCTCAAACTTGACTCCCTGGGGGGATATCCGGCGTTCGGTGACCTTCATGATATGGTAGCCGTCCGACAGCTTGATGGGTTCGGATATTCCGCCCTTCTTCAGGGAGAAGACCTTTTCCTCGAAATCGATCGGGATCTGGCCGCTGCCGCGCCGCAGGTATATTCCCAGGTCGCCGCCCTTGTCCTTGGTGGTGGGATCCAGGGATTTTTCCCGGGCCAGCTTGGCAAAATCCTCGCCATTGTCCAGGGAGGCCTTGACCATCTGGGCCTGGTCGGCCGTGGCGGTAAGTATCTGGCTGAGTTTTACCTCCGCCTGATATTCTTCCTGGTGGGCCTCAAAATATTCCCTGGCCTCGGTATCGGTGACCTTTAGTTTTTCCACAATCTCCTTTTGGATGAACTGATTGGCCAGGATCTCCTTCTGAAGGTCGCGGATCTGCTTGGCTATCTTGGGCTCCTTGTCCAGCCCCTTCTTCTGGGCTTCCTGGTAGAACAGCTCGGTGTTCACCCAGCGGCGGACGAACTCCTCCTTCTGGGCCGGAGTGACATTGGTCATCCCCTCGGGCAGGATATCGATGAAATCCTGCTGGACCAGCACCGCTTTATTGACCCTGGCAATGGCTGGCTGATCGGCTGATTTCTTTCCGCAGCCGAAAACGGCCAGCCCCAGGACGGCCAATGATATCAGAATTCTCTTCATGGCTATTTCTCCTCGATGGCGGTTGAAGCCTCGGCCTTGGCCAAAAGAGCCTGGTCAATCTTGACCGGATATTTGGTCTTAAGGGAGGCCAGCAGATCGCCCAGTATTGTCTCCTCCTGGGACTGCCGCAGTTTGAACTCTATCTCCCGCTGGGATTCCTCAAAGGTCCGCTGTTTGGCCGGGGTTTTCTCGGTGACCTTGATGATGGCGAAATTATTACGATAGGCAAAGGGGCGGCTGGGCTGGTTGAGGGCCATGCCGAATACCAGCCGGGAAAGTTCGGGGAGCTCGGCATCGTTGCTCTCCACCCACCGCAAGGCTCCGCCGGAGGCCTTGGAGGGGTCCACCGACCGCTCCCTGGCCAGCTGGGAGAAATCGGCCCCCTTGGACAGCAGGCCGTAGATCTCCTGGGCCTGGTCCTTCTCCGGCACGGCAATGATGTGAACCAGGGCTTTGGCCGGCTGATAGAATTCCTTTTTATTATCCTGATAATACTTCTTGGCCTGATCGGGGGTGAGCATCACCTTGCCGGAGACATCCTCCCGGTAGAAAGACTCGGCCAGCATGTTGTCCCTGGTCCGGCTGAGCTGGGCTTTGACCTTGGGGTTCTGCTCGATGCCCTTGGATTTGGCCCGGGCCAGCAGCAGGTCGCTGACGATCAGGCCCTCCAGCTGTTCCTTCAGGCGGTCGGCCTGGTTCAGGTCCAGGGTCCCGCGCATATAGCGGTTTACATTATCATACAAGTTCTGCACGGTCCAGGAGCCGCCGTTGTAGGTGATGACGGTCTTCTTGAGCTCCTCGGGAGAAACCTGGGGTAGGGCCGGCATGGGCTGGCCGGGGGCCTGCTTGGCGGCCAGGGCCTGGATGATATCATCCTTGATCTTTATATTGGCGCCCTCCCGAAGCTTGGTGATATATTTATTGGCCAGCTCCCTGGGCCGGGTGGAGGAGAGTTGCTGTTTGATGCGGTCCTTCATTTCTTCGAAAGGCTGAAGCGGCGCGTCCCGCAGGGAGTCCAGCCGGATTATATGGAAGCCGAAGGCGGTCTTTATGGGCTTGCTGGTTTGGCCCGGCTTCATGGAAAAGATCGCCGACTGGAATTCATCGACCATCTTACCCCAGCCGAACCACCCCAGGTCGCCGCCCCTCTCGGCGGAGCCCCGGTCGACCGATTTGCTGCCGGCCAGCTGGGCAAAATCCCCGCCGCCTTTCAGGGCCTTGGCGATCTCCTTGGCCTCCTCCTCGGTCTTCACCAGGATATGTCTGGCCTTGGCTTCCTTGCCCAGCCGGGCATAAAATTTCTTGACATCCGAATCGGAGGGCTGGGCATGTTTAAGGATCTCATCCTTGTAAAGCTCCTGCAACAGGATGTTCTTTTTGAGCTCCTCCAGATCCTGGGCCAGTTTGGGGTCCTTGTCCATCCCGCGGGACACCGCCTCGTTGACCAGTAATTTCTGCTCCACCATCCGGTTAAGCAGTTCCTGCTTGCCGGCCAGGACAGCGGCTGAATCGCCGGGGATCATCGGGGGCTTGTAGGCATCCTGGAAATCGCCCAGGGTTACTTTGCTGTTGCCGACATTGGCGATGGTCTTATCACGGCTGCTGCAAGAAGTTAGCGCTATGATCAAGCTTAAGATCAGGGCGGGAGAAAGCCATCGTTTCATTTTCTAAAACTCCTTAACAATTAGATTGGATTATAAACGGTTATTAAAATACGAAACATCAGTCTATCATAGTTTACCGCTGTTTGCAATATGAATTTTTAAAATATTACGGCAACGCGGCGAGCGCAGAAATCTATTGAGAAACCCGGGCCGATTCTGTTATAATAAAAGCCTGTCAACCGTTAAACTTAAAAAATGAGGTGACCTTTGCGCTGGAGTAAAGCTTTTATACCCACCATCAAGGAGGACCCGGCCGAGGCCGAAATGAAGAGCCACCAGCTGATGCTGAGATCCGGTATGATCCGCCAGCTGACCGCCGGGGTCTACGAATATCTGCCCCTGGGGTGGCGGGTGTTTTTGAAAGTGATGCAGATAATCCGGGAGGAGATGAACCGGGCCGGGGGCCAGGAACTTTTCCTGCCGGCCCTGGCGCCGGCCGAGATCTGGCAGGAGAGCGGGCGGTGGGACGATTTCGGGGACGAGATGTTCCGGGTCAAGGACCGCAAGAAACGGGATTACGCCCTGTGTCCCACCCATGAGGAGATCATCACCGACCTGGCCCGGGCCAAGCTCCGTTCCTACCGGGACCTGCCCCAGAACTGGTATCAGATGCAGGTCAAGTTCCGCGACGAGCCCCGGCCCCGCTCCGGGGTGCTCCGGGTGAGACATTTCATAATGAAGGACGCCTACAGCATGGACCGGGACCAGGCCGGACTGGATGTTTCCTACCAGGCCATGTACGACGCCTACCACCGGATATTCTCCCGCTGCGGCATCAAATTCTTCGTGGTGGGGGCCTCCTCCGGGCTGATGGGCGGCAGCGGCTCCCAGGAATTTATGGTGGCCTCGCCCTCCGGCGAGGATTCCTGCGCGGTCTGCCCGGCCTGCGGATATGCGGCCAACCTGGAAGTTGCCCAGTCCAAGATCACCAGCCCGGCCTATCCCGATGCTCAACTATCCGAAGTCCCCACCCCGGAGAAGCGGACGGTGGAGGAGGTCTGCGGGTTCCTGAAAGTGTCGGCCTCGCAGCTAGTCAAGAGCCTGTTGTATATGGCGGACGGCCAGCCGGTGTTCGCCCTGGTCCGGGGCGACGACGAGCTGAACGAGTCCAAGCTTCAGACGGCCCTGGGGTCGGGCAACTTCCGTCCGGCCACCCCGGAGGAGGTGCTGAAAATTACCAAAGCCAATGTGGGCTTTATCTCCCCGGTGGGGATCAATGATATAAAAATACTGGCCGATCTGGCGCTGCAAGGCGCCCAGGGAATGGTCTCCGGAGCCAACAAGGATCACCATCACCTGAGTGGTATCGACCTGGCCCGCGACGTCAAGGTGGAGAAATATGCCGACCTCCGGATGGTCAAAGCCGAGGAGCCCTGCATAAAATGCGGCCAGCCGCTGGTCGTCACCCAGGCCATTGAACTGGGGCACGTCTTCAAGCTGGGCACCAAGTATTCCCAGGCGCTAAAGGCCAATTTCGTGGACGAGGACGGCAGCGAGAAACCTTTGGTGATGGGCTCCTACGGCATCGGCATCGAGCGGGTGGCGGCCTGCATCATCGAGCAGAGCCACGACCAGTCGGGCATTATCTGGCCGCTGTCGGTGGCGCCCTACCAGGTGGTCATCAGCCAGCTGGGCGGGCCGGGCACCGAATCGGCCAAGGTGGCCGAGAACCTATATAATGAACTGCAGGACGCCCGGTTCGAGGTGCTGCTGGACGACCGCGAGGAGCGGCCGGGCTTCAAGTTCAAGGACGCCGACCTGACCGGCATCCCCATCCGCATCAACGTGGGAGAGAAGAGCCTGCGGGAGGGGCTGGTGGAGATCAAACAGCGCAAGGACGGGCAGGTGTTCAAAGTGCGTCCCGAGGAGGTGCGGAGAAAGATCCAGGAGCTGACCTCGGTGGAGATGTGGCCCCTGAAACAGCAGTAATTGTCGACAGAATATCAGCCTCTGCTAGCCCAGAATATTAGGCTGCCCGTGGTAACAGTCTTACTGCCCTTTCTGTCCGGGCAGACCTCACCCTCACTCCCTCCCCGCAGCGGGGAGGGAAGCCGTCAGGCAGGGAGAGGTCAAAGACCCGCCGGGGGCACAGGGTTTAATTTTTATTGCCAGTATTGGGGAAATATGTAAAGCAAACGCTTTCGGTGGACAATCCTTTTATGTTAAAAACAACGTTTGAACCAATTACATTATACACAGAGAAGCATTGAGTACCGGCCAGTTGTCTCAAGGATGTGAATATAGCCGGGAAGTAAAATATTCAACGAATTAAAAGCCGCCATGTAAATGGCGGCTTTTTCCTATTTATTGTCTTGACAAAATCCCCCTGCTTTCATACAATAGGGACATGAATAAGTATATTGTAAATATAACACTTATACTAGTCTTAACACTTTCTTCCCAAACCCTCTTTGCCTGGGAACCACCCTTTAATATTACCAATAACGACACAAATGAAGTTATTTCTAAAATACCGTGCATAGCCGGCGGCAGGGACGGCATATCGCATATTGTATGGGAATGCTGGGACCCCGACAATTTTTACGGCGCCCATTGGGTAATGTATTCTGCCGGGCATGACAGCATATGGTCGGCGCCCAAACTGATATCCGGCAGCACTCCGGCCTATTCTTCCGTAAGACCTGCATTGGTAGTAGATACTTTAAACCGGCCGTTTGTGTGCTGGATGGACGAAGGCAGCGGGAATATATATTATGTCTATTGCAGCGATACGATCTGGACGGCTCCACAGCCTGCTTTCCCCAAACCCGGAGGTAACGTGGGTATAAGAATGGCTTTGGACAAGCAAAATAATATCCATGCCGTATGGCACGAAGTGTCGGATACCGGGGGCATTTGGTACAGCAAATGGGACTGGAACAACTGGAGCCAGCCGTTGGAACTGGAAAGGGATACCAATATTGTTATGGCCTGGGCAGACATTGCCATTGACAGCAAGGATGACCTGCATGTAATTGCCATGGATTACCGCAATAGCAAGGGTTATCCACTGATATATTTCAAGCGGGAAAACAATATTTGGAAACGAATGCCAATGCCACCGGATATGTCTACCGGACAATCTTGTAAACCAAGGCTTGCTATTGGGCGCGGCGATACGCTTCATTTGGTGTGGGAAGAGAGAAATATTGCAACTATTAAGAACGAGGGCTATTACTGTAATTTTTATGGCAACAATTGGAGTGTGCCTTTAATGTTGCCTTCTGATACATATGATGCATTAGAACCACAAATAAACTATGCTGTTGGCACGTCTCATATCCTTTGGACAATTGGCAGTGGAACAACTGTGGGTATATTATATTGGCGCCGTGACAGCACAGGTGCTTGGGAGACGCCTGCTTACTTGACAAACGTAAACAGTTCTTCTTTCCCCTCAATATATTACGACCAAATTGGCGATATCCATTCAGCCTGGCATGCCAATGGTGATATATTTTATTCCCATCAATTTGTCGGCATTGATACCGGCAATGGATTTATGCCGGATACAATTACTTGGGCAAATAGGATCATATGCAATAAACCAAACCCTTTTAATGTTAAAACGACGGTCGTTTATGAAATTAAATACCAAGGCAACTTAAAGCTTGAAATATATAATATTATCGGGCAATTGAAAAAAACAATCAATGTAGGCTCACGTACACCGGGTAGGCATGAAACAATCATACCGGTGGATTCATCTTTTGCTAACGGCATATATTTATACAGACTGAAAATAAATAACGCACCTACCGCATTTCATAAAATGTTAATAATTAAATAGGAGAATCACAGTGAAAAAGATAGCAATGCCTATAATTTTATTTGCTCTAATACAGTTAAGCACTGTGTTGTTAGCAGATAATACTGCAATTGTTATGAGCCATGGCGTTACCTATAAGGGCATGAACATTCCCGAAGGGTGGGATCCGGCGGTAGTTGCCAAAGATGATATAACGCGCGATGAATTCTGGAACGATACCTATTTGATGTGGGAACTGCTTTATGAAAAATACGGCTGGCCGGAGAAAAAGAAAGGGGCAGCGGTAGATGGCATATATGTGTTGTATTCAAATGGCAGAGACTGGCTAGATGCGGGTATAAGGTATAACCCTTATGAAAGGCATGGAATATATAATTTAACCGACTATCCTGAAAATAAACAAAATGTATACGATATGTTAATGTGGCTTAAAAATGGAAACGGCGACCAGGGTGTCCCCGCAATGACACCGGAAGATATTTTATTCGTTTATAATAATAGCCACGGCGGCATAGATGAAGAGCCGCCGCTGAATAGCCATCATTTTAATGTAAATGATGGGATAATATATGCAAGAGACTTTGCGCCACCTATAAATTCTATTACTAATCAAAAAAGGATTTTTTGGTTTGGTCAATGTTATAGTGGTGGTTTTATTGACTATTTGAAGGATACTAAAACGGTCATTCACACAGCAGCTTCCTTTGATGAAGCTTCATGGAAGGCTGATGATGTAACTAGAAATGGATCACCTTTGCCGGAAAATGAAATATATAATGGGATAACATATTACCACCAGGAAATGAGTTTTCACAATTTAAATAGCCAGCGCGGTAAGGCCTTGT
This sequence comes from Candidatus Edwardsbacteria bacterium, assembly GCA_018821925.1. NCBI lineage: Bacteria > Candidatus Edwardsiibacteriota > Candidatus Edwardsiibacteriota bacterium. The sequence goes on along the minus strand of JAHJLF010000053.1, from coordinate 31,897 downwards.
TTGAACCCACACGAGAAAGCTATGCTTATCCACCAACGGTTAATGCTGATCTAAATGGTGATAATAAAATTTCAATTTATGAGACATGGATATATGAAAAAGACCATGAGTCCAGACCCGAAACCCCGCAATATAGCGATTTGGGAAACATCGGCAGCAGTACTTTTTTGGATTATATTCCACAAACGGTTCAAGAAAGCAGAGTCCAGAATGTGGTATTAGATGTGGGAAGTACTACAAGCTTGGGTAATGTAAATATTGACGGCCAATCTTATCAATCTCCTTATGCATTTGTGCCCGTATCGAGAGTATTTTCGGTCGGTGCGGCACCATTCATTTATTACAATGAAACGTATCTCTACTTTTGCGGTTGGTCTGATGATTATTACCAGGACCATAAGGTCTGTCCCTCTGCAATAGGACAGACATATTCTGCTTTTTATAAGAAAAGACCTACACTGGCTGTTACTTATGACGGCGCCAGAGTGAGATTCAATTGGGATTGGCTTCTTGGCAGCAGACCAAAAAACTTTCTGCGCTTTGAGTTATATCAAATGGGTTTAGGTAAAATATATGAAGGAACAGAAAATTATTTTTCTCAAAATAAAACCATCAACACGAAAACTATCTATCAATTAAGAGCGGTAATAAGCATGGGTGAAGAGGTAAATTTCGATTCGAACACAAAAACGATATATCCGCCCAACCCCGGTGATCCAGTTGTTGCCGAAGTAAATACACCTGATGCTACTGCCTTTTCTAATGGAAAGAAGATTGTTGTTGACTATTCCATGAAATTGCATGTTGTTTTTTCAAATAACGATAATGTTTATTATACAACTTCTATTGACGAAGGCGAAACTTGGACTACACCGATTGCCGTGGGTTCGGGCAAGCACCCGGCCATCGAATTAACAACCGGCAACCTGCCCACCATTTGCTGGAATAACGGCAATTTACTGTATAGCTCTAAAATGGTAAGCGGGGCATTCGAGGCCCCCCAACTTATTTATACTGGCCCCGAAGGTTCCGAAATATCATATCTTTCATATGTTCTGGACCAAAACACCAACAATTCATACCTGGGCTGGGTGGACGAAGGGGCTTCCGGTTCTTCAGTGTTGATATCTACTTATAACCCCTCAACTTCTGCAACCCTGGCTCCAATCCCCATTGATCAGGGCGGCGCCGACGCTTTCAAATCGCCGTCACTGGCCTTGGATAAAGCCGGAAACTTGAAGACCGCCTGGAGCCATTCCGGCAAGGTTTATTATAAGGACAACAGCGAATTTTTCGAGATGAGCGATAACGGCATTCACCCCATAGTTGACACCTATGGCGATAAAACCACAGTTGTTTGGCAGGAGGAGATTGCCCCGGATGTATATCAGGTGGTCAAGAAGACCAAGGGGATAAACGATTGGTCCGACAAACAGGTAATTTCTTACCCCGATGGACAAAACGCTGATTTCCCGGTGGTGGCCGCAGCTGGACAATACCTTTACAGTAAAAATGTAAAAGATGATGATTATGATTTGATTTGGTTTTCTGAATATGACAATGGATTAAATGCACAATATCAAAATATTTCAGGGGTGCAGGGTGGCATTTCGCGGTATCCTTCTGTCGCGTATAAACAAAGTTGGCCCCAAAATAAACTATATACACTTTGGACAGAAGAAATGCCAGACAATACTAAATCAACGGCCTCAATAATAATTAAAACATATCCTATGACAATAGACCCTGTGCCATTAATTTATATTGATCTTGGTTCTGAGGAATCCCTTGTATATACTACACAAAGAGGTGGGACCATATATTATGGCCCGCATCCGAATTATACAGTGGATTATCATAATACACAACTTAAGTATAAATTCCAGAACTTAGATATAAATAAGCGGTATAGGGTTAAAGTTACATATTATCATAACTTTGACAAGACATTAAAACAAACGTTATCAGTAGATAAAACCTTTAATACAAAATCCAAGATTGATCCTAAAACAGTGGTTACCGAAGAGCATTGGATTCCCAATAGTTGCCTAAAAGACGGGCAGATAGAGGTAACAATAACCAAAACTATTGGTGAATATGCGGTTTGTTCGGTGATTGCCTTGTATGAGTTTGACAGGGATTGTGACAGCAAGTCTTCAGAAAATATTGCCGAAAGCAGCAGCAAGTCTGTTAATATTTACAGCTACGAATTAATGCAAAATTACCCAAATCCCAACACCGGGAAGACAGCAATAAAGTATCAATTGCCCCAGCTGGAGAAAGTAAGTCTTAAAATCTACAATACCCTAGGCCAAGTAGTGAAAACATTGGTTTCCCAGGAACAACCGATGGGTTATTATAATGTAACCTGGGATTGCAAAGATAATACCGGGAAGTTAGCGGCAAACGGGGTATATTTCTATAGATTGGAGGCAGGTGATTTCAGGGCTACCAAGAAAATGGTAGTCATAAAGTAAGCAGTAAGACCTCTTATCTAGTAAAAAGCTGGAGCATAGCTCCAGCTTTTTCTTAATTGCAGAACCAATTGCATTTATCCGCAACGCTGTGCTAATATATGTCTATGGTATTTTCATCCGATCTCATCGAAGCAATAAGAAGCGCCCAAAGCTGTCTGGTCCTGACCGGGGCCGGGGTCTCGGCCGAGAGCGGCCTGCAGACCTTCCGGGGCATGCAGGGCCTGTGGGACGATTTCGATCCCATGAAGCTGGCCACCCCGGAGGCCTTCGCCTGCGACCCTAAAAAAGTATGGGAGTGGTACCAGTGGCGCCGGGAGAAGCTCCCATTGGTCCAGCCCAACCCCGGGCACTTGGCCATCGCGGAGATGGAGAAATATTTCAAGCATTTCCTGCTGGTCACCCAGAACATTGACGGGCTGCACCAAAGGGCTGGCAGCGCCAAGATGGTGGAGCTGCACGGTAATCTCAACCGCAACAAATGCTCCCGTTGCGGCATCATGATAGAAACCCTGCCGGCCTCCGACGAGATCCCGCCCCGCTGCAAGTGCGGCGGGCGCATCCGTCCGGATGTGGTCTGGTTCGGCGAGATGCTACCGGAGGCGGTCCTGAAAAAAGCCTGGCAGATGGCGGGGGTGGCGGATCTGTTCTTTTCGGTGGGCACCTCCTCAGTGGTCCAGCCGGCGGCCTCCCTGGGCCTGATGGCTAAGAACAACGGGGCCTTTTTGATCGAAGTGAACCTGGAGAGGACAGAATTGAGCGGCATTTTCGACCAGGTCTTTTTAGGGAAGGGCGGCCAGGTAATGCCCTCGGTCCTGGAGGAGATCGTGAAGGCCAAGGCCGGCGGGAACTGAATGATTGGCAGTGGTTTTGCAAAGTTCAGGGGCACAACGCCGGCCTAAGTATTGTATTGACAGGGCTGGCTTTTAGTAATTTTATTATGAACGGTATAATTTAAAAAACACTCCCAAGCCGAACTCAAAAGGTTGCAGATCAGAAATCGACTATTTTCCAAAGAGAGGGTAAAAAATGCGGCCAAGTCTTTCAGGATTTATAAATGAGATCCAGGAAATACCTTCTTGACAACAGGGCAACCATAGTTGTATATTAATACCGGTAAACCGATAACTATAACAATTAGCTACAGGAGCGAACATGGCCAGGAGCAAGAATAAACAGAAAATGAAAAGCCAGGATTTCAAGAAAAAACGGGTCCGCCGTTCCCAGAGGAAGAAAGCCATCAAGGCTGTAGCCGGCGGCATCAGCAAGACGCCAGCCAAAAAGTAAATCCGCCCGGCGCCGTTATCAGCCCATAAAATACAGCGGCTGGCTTCAATAAGCCGGCCGCCGGAATATCCAACGTTTTTTAGGAGACAGGAAATGGCCATTGCCGAGATCACCGTCGTGCCAGTGGGCACCGGGAGTCCCAGCGTTTCCAGCTTTGTGGTGGACACCATCAAGCTGGCAAAAAGCACCGGGCTGAAGCTGGAGATAACCTCCATGGGCACCAATATCGAGGGCCCGTTGGAAGATATTCTGGCGGTGGCCCAGGCCATGCATCAGCGCTGCCTTTCCACCGGGGCCCCGCGGGTGTTCACCTCCATCAAGATCGACGACCGGAAGGACAAGCCGGTGACCATCGAAGGAAAGCGGGCCCGGGTGGTGGAGGGGCTTAAGAAAAAATAATCCCAACACAGCTGTTTCACTTAGGGTAATGAAAATGGAACATATCTATCTTGATCACAGCGCCACCACGCCGGTGCGGGAGGAGGTCCTGCAGGCCATGCTTCCCTTTTACGGCCCCAAGTTCGGGAATCCCTCCAGCATTCATTCGCTGGGCCGGGAGGTCCGCCAGTCAATAGAGGCCTCCCGGGAAAAGGTGGCGGCGGCGCTGGCTTGCGATCCTTCGGAGGTGGTTTTTACCGGCTCCGGGACCGAGTCCGACAACCAGGCCATCAAGGGGGCGGTATTTGCCAACCGGGACAAGGGCGATCACATCATCACCACCAAAATAGAGCATCATGCGGTGCTCCACACCTTTGAGTACCTGCAGAAACATTTCAACATCAGGACCACCTTTTTGGGGGTGGACCGATATGGCCTGGTGGACCCCGAAGAACTGAGGCGGGCGATAAACCAGAAGACCATACTGGTTTCGGTGATGCAGGCCAACAACGAGGTCGGCACCATCCAGCCCCTGCCGGAGCTGGCCAATATCTGCCGGGAGAACAAGGTATTGTTTCACAGCGATGCCGTCCAGGCCTTCGGCAAACTGGAGACGGACGTGAAAACCCTGGGGGTGGATCTGCTGTCGGTATCGGCCCACAAAATATACGGCCCCAAGGGGGTCGGAGCGTTGTATGTCAAAAAGGGGACCCGCCTGCATCCCCTGATCCACGGGGGCGGACACGAAAAGAACCGCCGGGCCGGCACCGAGAACGTTGCCGGGATCGCCGGTCTGGGGGCGGCCGCAGAACTGGCCGCCGGCGAAAGGCTGGTCCAATGGGACCGTTTGACCGCCCTGCGGGAAAGATTGTGGCAGGGCATCGAGAAGAACATTCTCCATGTCAGGCGGAACGGGCACCCGGAAAAATCGCTACCGGGGATCCTGAACGTCTCATTCGAATACATCGAGGGGGAGGGCATCTTACTGTCTCTGGACATGAAGGGGATCGCGGCCTCCTCGGGCTCGGCCTGCACCTCCGGCAGCCTGGAGCCATCCCACGTGCTGGCGGCCATGGGGGTGCCCACCGAGATCGCCCAGGGGTCATTGCGTTTTTCCATAGGAAGAGGCAACACCGAAGAACAGATGGATTATACCGTGGGGGTGCTGTCCCAGGCGGTGGCCCGCCTGCGGGAGATGTCGCCCATCGCCCCCCGGGCCTCCTGCGGCATCAATAGCAAATCCTGCTGAGAGCTCGTTTGGTTTAGAGATTTTTTATCAGGCCATCGTCAATATCAGATGAGGTAAGTTATGAAATCCCGAAAAAATAATTTCACCAAGGAGGTCATTTCGTCCCTGGGCCAGGATAACGGCGAGACCGCGGAGATATTGAAACAGGTGGAGCAGGTGCGCCGGGAGAAGGCCGACAGCCTGTACAGCGACCTGATATACACCATGGTCCATCTCCACTTCAGCGAGAACCAGGCCAAACAGCATTGGGAGAAGGTGCTACAGCACAAGCAGGAGATGAGCCGAAAGCTGGGCCGCAATGTGGGGGTCAGGGTGGCCCTGCTGGATTATTTCATCAACCTCCAGCAACAGATACAGAACCCCAAAATAATCGAGATAGATCTGTTCGAAAAGACCCTGCTGTCGGCGGTAACCGACGGCCTGACCGGGCTCTATAATCACCGTTTTTTCCAGGACCGCTTGGACGAGGAGGTGGAGAGGGCCCGGCGCTACGGGATGTCGTTCTCCCTGCTGATGATCGATGTGGACGATTTCAAGATCTACAACGACGCCAACGGGCACATCGCCGGGGACGTACTGCTGGTGGAAATCTCCAAGATTATGCTGCAAGCGGTGCGCAAGGTGGATGCCACCTCCCGCTACGGGGGCGAGGAATTCACCATCATCCTGCCCTCCACCAAAAAGAAGGGGGCCCTGACTATCGCCGGGCGGATCTGCCAGAAGGTAGCCGCCGGACATTTTCCCAATCAGAAAGTCATGCCAGGCGGCAAGGTCACGGTCAGCGCCGGGGTGGCCTCGTTCCCCGATGACGGGGGAAGCAAGATCGAGCTGCTGGATTGCGCCGATAAATTATTATATAAGGCCAAGGCTATGGGAAAGAACCAAGCCTTTGGGATCTGCAAAGAGGAGTGAAGTTGATAAAAAGCCCACCGAACATCGATAATTATGTCATAGGATGGCGGAGACATTTCCATAAAAATCCCGAGCTTTCTTTCAAGGAATTTCAAACCTCCCGGGTGTTGGCGGCTGAGTTGAAAAAGCTCGGGATGAGGGTTAAACTTAAGGTAGGCGGCACCGGGGTGGTGGGCCTGCTCCAGGGCTGCCGTAAGGGGAAGACCGTGGCATTGAGGGCCGATATGGACGCCCTGCCGGTCAATGAAGACAACAGAACATCCTATGTTTCAAATAACCCCGGGATCATGCACGCCTGCGGGCACGACGGGCATATGGCCATGCTGTTGGGAGCGGCAAAAATGTTGTCCTCCCAAAGAGATGTGATCAAGGGGCAGGTCAAATTTCTTTTCCAGCCGGGGGAGGAAACGCCCCCCGGCGGCGCCCTGGGGATGATCAAGGATGGTGCCATGGAAGCTCCCAGGGTGAATGCCGTCTTTGCCCTCCACCTGGATTCCTCCCTTCCCACAGGGAAGGTGGGCCTCTGCAAGGGGCCGATGATGGCGGCCTCGGATAATTTCGAGATCACGATTGCCGGAAAGGGCGGCCATGCCGCCCGGCCCCACGACTGCCTGGACCCGGTGACCACCGCGGCCCAGATAATCATGGGCCTGCAGACCATAGCCAGCCGAAAGGTCGATCCGGTCCACCCGGCGGTGGTGACCGTCGGTCAGGTCCAGGCCGGCAGCAAGCATAATATCGTTCCTCAACAGGCGCTTTTAACGGGCACCGCCCGCACCATCGATTTCTATTCCACCAAAATGATGCCCATCTGGATCAGGCAGCTGGCCGAAGGCATTGCCCGGGCCAACGGGCTGAAAGCCAGCTTAAGATATGAGAGGGGCTATCCAGTGCTGTTCAACGACCCGGGCATGGTCGACTTCTGTGAAAAGGTAATAGCTTCACTGCACGGCAAAAAAACCGCAGTCCGCATCACCGAGCCCATGATGGGCGGCGAGGATATGGCCTATTTTTTACAAAAGGCGCCGGGGGCATTTTTAAGGCTGGGCAGCCGTAAAGATCGGGCTACAGCCCACCCCTGGCATCACCCCAAATTCGCCATAGACGAAAAGGCGCTTCCGCTGGGGGCCGAGATCCTGACAGCAATAGCTTTAAATTATTTATCCCAATAACAAGGAGCAGCCAATGTTCGGCAGAATCCATAAAGCATATTTATTGTTAATGGCATTGTATCTTTTTTTATCCTGCGCCAAGCCGGTGGAGATCGTAATTCCTGACGACCCGGTATATCCCACCTCGGGTACCGCCACCGTTGACAACAAAGAAGTGGTAAATTATAACGGAAGCGGATTTTATTTTGCCACAGCCCAGGTAATCTATTACCCCAACACCAGCGAGGTTTTTCCGGATATTTCGGTAAGAGTATCCTTAGCAACCAATTATCTGCCGCAATTTTGGTCGATAGACGGCAATTCGGCTTTTAAATTACTGGATAGCTCCCCGGACTCGTCAAACGCCTATGCCTTTTTCGACTCGCTGACGGCTATTTCGGACACCTCGGGATTTGTTTCCCCAATATCCAACCTGTCAGTATATCAAACCCTGGCTATCAGGGCAAATCAAAAAAAATATGCCAAGATAATTATTACCAAAATTACGGTTGACAGCATCAACAACATTACCGAAACAACTTTTAAATGGGTTTACCAACCCGACGGCAGTCTGACTTTTCCGGCCCAATAACTCCTATCATCAGAAAATGAAAAATTCGGCAAAAATATCAAAGGCAGTTATAGCTTTAATTTTATTTCTCATCGGCGGGGCCTGGGCTCAATCGGATTGGCATCAATATAGGAGCTTCGGCGGCGCTACCTTTGAAGGCGACATCCGCACCATAATAACCGACCCCCGTTATGTGTATGCTTTTTCATCGGCCGCCGGGGCCAGGTATGATAAGCTGTTTGATAAATGGGATTTTTCTTTTCCCCTGCATCCCCCCAGCAGCAACTTTCAGTTCACGGCCCTGGACCATTACTTCAACGACCTCTATTTTGTCTATGCCGACAAAATGATCCCCTACCGCCTGATATCCGACATGCAGAACCCCCCTATATTCCTTCCCGAAACCATAGCCCAGGTGGCTTTTGGCGCCGAAGGCGTCTGGGTCAGGACCCCCGGCGGGTATTATCTTTGCGATCGATGGTCGGGGAAGTGCAGCAAAGAATCAGCCATCCCCCAACAACTGGAATGGTTCGGCCGGGTCGATGCCGAATCGCTTAGAAGCAACAGCCGGCTGTATTTTCTGGCCGAGCCGATTTGGGATAGCTGGGCCGGGCGGCATTATCTTACCGCCTATGCGGCAGAATTTACCGGCCGGTATGCCTGGGCGGCTTATTCCGGCTTGGGGTTGTGGAAGTATGATCTGATCAGCAAAGAAAAAATCCAGGTCACCAAGGGCTTTTTAGCCAGCACCAGCGTCTCCGGGCTGTATGCCAGCGGCCATACCGTAGGCACAACCGGACAGGGGGGCATAACCCTGATAACCAAAGATAGCGACCAGTGGCAACAGCTCAACAAACTGTTCAATCTTGACCTGGCGAACTACCGCCTTAACTGTCTGGCTTTTGACGATAAAAGGGTGTTCATCGGGACCGACCGGGGGATCATCACGGTCAAGAGAGGAAGTGATTTTGCCACCACCATCACCCGTTATGACGGCCTGCCCGATGACATGATTACTGCATTGTTGCTGCAATCCGACACGCTGTGGGTGGGCACCCGCTCCGGCCCGGCAATATATGCTGTAAAATCAGGCGGTAAATCCTTTGGCTGGGAGGGCCAGGATGAGCGTGAAGTCAACCAGATAGCCCTGGGAACCGGCCAGGTTTACCTGGCCACCAGCCAGGGCGGCTTGATTTTGGATAAATCCGACAGCCTGAAAATATACCGCTATGACGGTAAATCTCCGGTCGAAATGGATGGCGAATTACTGGGGGTAGCGGTTGATGGACCTTATGTTTGGTGGCTGTCGGGAGATGTCCTGCTGCGCTACGACAGAAGAAGCGCCTCCTGGGAAAAATATCCCCGGGCAGGCAATTATAATGCCGGCAGATCGGTATGTCTGGCAGTGGATGATAACAATCTTTGGATTGGCACCGATGCCGGATTGGTCCGTTTTGAGAAAGCTAAAAGCTTGTGGATGGTGTATCGCAAGGAGGACGGACTGCTGGATGAGCATGTGGCAAAGGTGTTATCAGTGGACGGTGTATTATGGGCCGGCGGCCAGCTCGGGCTGACAAGCTTTTCCTGGAAAGAGAAAGACCGGGAAAAACGATAAGATGGAAAGAGACGACATAAAATTGCATTGGCGGTACCAGCTCCTTGAAACTATCGGGCAGGGCGGATTCGGAAAAGTATTTCTGGTGCGGGACAGTATCACCGGCAAGAAACTGGCTTTAAAAACAGCCGATGCTTCCGGCCGTGCCCTCTTAAAAAACGAATTCATACGCTTGCACCGCATCAATCATCCGGGCCTGCCGGCAGTTTATGATTTTTACCAAACATCACAATCGGCCATGCTCGCCCAGGAATATTGTCCCGGCACCACTTTGTCGGTCAGGCTTTCCAAGGGGCCGCTACCGGAGAGCCAGGCCCTGACCGTGTTGAATAAGCTGGCTGTTATTCTGGATTTCATTCACCAACGGGGATTTATCCACGGAGACCTGAAACCGGAGAATATCATTTTAAACGGTGCGGTTGTCAAGCTGCTGGATCTTGGCCTGGCCAGGAGGGCAGGATCAAGCCTGACCGGGATCACCGCCGGCACTCCGGCCTATGCCTCTCCGGAACTTATTTCGGGACAGGGAATCATTACCCAGGCTTCTGATGTATACAGCCTGGGTCTTTTATTATATGAAATGCTGTCCGGGAAACTTCCCCCCCCCGAAAGGCGGTTTAACAGGAATGAACCGTTGATGGCCGATATCAAGGAAATGATCTCCGGCCCTGGGGCTGATATCCTGATGAAGATGCTCCGGCACGACCCGATTGAGAGGTTGGGTTCGGCCGGAGAGCTGCTTATGGCGGGCCGCGAAATGGAAATATTTCAAGATCCAGAATATTTGAGTGGTTTCGATTATGTCGCCCCGCAAGATGGTTTAAGGAAGGTCTGGTCCTTGTGTAATAAAGGCCAGGCGGTTTTGATTAATTTGACCGGCGGCCCGGGGGCCGGCAAGACGCATTTTTTAAAGGAAGTAAATTATATAAACCAGCTTAAGGGAGGCCGGAGTTATTATATTGACGCAGCTGCGCTGACCGATGCAAATTTGCGGGATCTTGAATTTGAAAACGGATCTTTTATTCTGGTTGATAATGCCGGGAAATCAACAGAGCTAGTAAAGACGCTGGCCGGGGATAAGAAGTTCAGTATAATATTTGCCGGGACGGGTGATGATCCGCAAAGCCAGCCGGAGAACATGGTGCGCCTTTCATTGAACCCGGCCACGGAACAGTTATATCAAAGGGCTCTGAGGGGATGTCTGAGCGGAATAAACCGGTACGATCTGGGACTGCTTGCCAGCTGGCTGATCAAACAAACCGGCAATGACATCGAGCGGGCTGAAAAACTGGTCGGTCATCTGGTCAGACAAGAACTGATCGGGCGAAAACTCGGGACCTGGCATTTAAAATGGCCAGAAATTCATAAGGACCCCAGCTGGCCGATAGAAATTAAAAATAAACTGGAAGCCTGGTGGCAAAACCTGTCCAGCGACGAGAAAAGGGCGGCGATAAACGTCAGCTTAGGCAAGGTCTCCTCAGACCAGGATCCGGTGATCGGCTTGAGATACAAAACAGTAAATTTTGATGGCCGGTGGGCAATGGGCGACGATCAGGTTTTAGCGCTGGTGGTCGGAAAGTGGGGGACAGGGGAACATCAAGAGTTTGCTGGATTGGTAAAAGGCCGCGGGGATACCACCGGGCAGTTTTTCTGCCGGGGCATCTATAAAAACCTTTTATCCCAAAAGGGAGATTGGGAAAGCTGGGTTTGGGTGACGCTGCAGTTGTATAAAAAGGCGGCGGCGGCAAGGGACATCTACGGCACACTGTTCCTGGCCCGGGATCTGGTTGATTCGGGCAAAACAGGAACGGATCTTCACAAGGAACTGGCCGTCAAAATCACGGACACCTATTGCCAACTCGGGCAATGGAAAAACGCCCTTGAGACCTGGATGTCCCTGGAAAAAACTCTTAAAGACGATCCGAAATACTGGAAACGATTTTTCTATGTTTCGATAACGGGCGGATTTCTGGATGTCGCCGAGAATAAAATCGAGGAGATCGTCCGGGGCAGTATATCTATTAATGAAGATATAGTAATGATGGCCAGGGCCTATGGAGGGTATGTTAAATCTATTAAGGGCGACCCTGCCTTGGGGCAAAAGATAATTCAGACCGGCATTTCTCAAAACACGAAGGAGGGAAAAGACTGCCTGGTAAAATTAAGTTATGAATTAATGGCTCAGTTAGCATACCGTAATGGCTGCTGGGGGGAGGTCATAAATTATCTCGACAGGGCGCGGCAGTATACCTGCGGCGATGAGAGCGATGATTCAATGCGGAGTGATTTTGTTTATGCTATTGCTCTGTGGATGACGTCAAATTTGACGAAGGCCAGGGATGTGATTACGGAAACGATAAGTCGGGCGGATTCCCAGATTCCCAGCCAGCGGCTGGCTAAAGTTTATTGCAGCCTGGGGGCGATATTATTCGAGCTTAAGGACTGGAAGGGCGCAATAGAATCCCATCAAAACAGCATTTATCACGCTTTGGCTACCAACGAAACCAACAGTTTAATCAGCTCCAGATACGGACTGGCAAACATATCCATGAAGCAGGGAAGGTTCGGGCAGGCATATAATATATATTATGAGCTGTACCATCAAAGTAAAGCGGATGGGGAAACCGGCGCCCCGATCGGCTATCTGACCACCCTGGGGATATTGGAAAATATGCTGGGGAGAAAAGAGCTGGCCCTGGAGCGCATCGACAAAGCTATCGAAGTCAACCGATTGCAAAAATCCCACTATCCGGAGGAAACGATCCTCAAAGCCAGGGCCGGGGTTGAGTTGGAACAGGGAAAATACGAGATGGCCCTATCCACCTTTGCCGAGGCGCTTGATGACTATAAGGATAAGGCCATGACACCTGATCCCGAGATATATGCGGATATGGCCTATGCGGAATATAAAATAAGTAATATTGAAAAGGCCAATGAATGGTTGAAAGCGGCAAAAGATGCCCCGGATAAAAACCCGGTACTGGTCAGCCGGATAAAAGCGGTGGAGGGAATGATAAATATGGCTGATGAAAACACAAGATTGGAGGGGGCCAGGATGTCCCTGGCGGCTGGAAAGGAAATGCTGGAAAGCGGGGACAAGTTCTATGCCGCCAATTGCTGGCTGCAAACAGCCGAAGAAGCGATAAAATATAATGATAGAGATCTATTGAGGGAAATAATGCCCGGGCTGCTAAAGGCGGAATCGGAATTCATCGAAATGGGAACCCCCGATTATTTAAAGAGAGTCCGGGAGATCATCGTCAAAGCTTCGCGTATATATTTCGGCCAGTCCGGCAAATCAACCGTTCCGGTAGAATTGCTTAGAGGCATTTACCAATTAGCCGAAACATTGTCAACTGAGGGCAGCCAGCGATCCCTGGCCCAGTCTGCCCTAAAGCTGGCGGTGGAGATGGCGGGGGCCGAAAGAGGGGCCTTGTTCCTGCTGGATGAAAAATCTAAAATAAGCCTGGCGGCCCAGATCGACCTGGATGACCAGACCAAGAACGACGCTCTGGAATTTTCAGCTTCGGCGGTATTGAACAGCGCCAGCCAGGGGGATGTGATAATTTCCAACGATGCTTCGGTGGATGAAGCATTCAGCTCCAGATTGAGCGTTCAGCGGAATGTCATCAGATCATTGTTGTGCGTTCCCATCAGCTTCCGGGAAGGGGCGGCCGGGGCCATCTATCTGGATTCGAGGGTCACCTCAGGGCTATTCGGCAAGGAACAGAAGGAATTCGTGCTGGCTTTGGCCGGCATTATCGGTGCGGTGCTGGAGAGCAATAAACTGATCACTAAGCTCAAATCCAGCCAGGGCGATGCCATATCGCAGGCAGAAGATATTTCTTCCTTAGTAATCGGACAGTCCGCGCCAATGCAGCAGATGATCGACAGGATAAAGGTCATTGCCAAAGCGGACATAAACGTGTTGCTGGACGGCGAATCCGGATCGGGCAAAGAGGTAATGGCCCAGGCCATTCACAAACTGTCGGAAAGAAGGGGACAAAAGTTCCTGGCCCTGGATTGCGGCTCGCTCCCCGAAACGCTTCTGGAATCGGAACTGTTCGGCTATGTCAGGGGGGCTTTTACCGGGGCCAACAAAGACAAGACCGGGCTTTTTGAATCGGCCGACGGGGGCACGGTGTTCCTGGACGAGATCTCCAGCGCCAGTCAGGCGGTCCAGCCCCGCCTGTTGAGGGTGCTGGAAAGCGGCGAGATCAGGAGGGTGGGAGAATCTGCCAGCCGGACGGTGGATGTACGGGTGATCTGCGCCACCAACCGGGACCTGGAGATCGAGATCAACGAGGGGCGTTTCCGGGCGGACCTGTATTACCGCCTTAAGGTTGTGACCATTCCCATTCCGCCACTGCGGGAGCGGGGAAGCGATATCCTGCTTTTGGCGGAGTTTTTCAAGGATAAATACCAGAAAAAATTCGGTAAAATAGGGCTGCGGTTCAGCTCGGAAGCAAAGCATCAAATGATGAATTACTCCTGGCCCGGCAATGTAAGGGAGCTGGAGAACACCATCCAAAAGGCTGCATTATTGGCGAATACAAAGACCATATCCATTAAAGAGCTGGAGATATCTTCGGATATGGCAACAATAAAAGACAAGAAGCAGATCGATCAAGGACAGGAAATTGGGGAGGCCATAAAAAACTTTAACGGCAACATTACGCTGGCGGCAAAGTCAGTAGGAATTTCCCGGCGCCATTTTTACAGGTTGATAGAGAAATATAAAATTAAAGCATGACTGGAATTATAAATTGACCCGGCACTCGGGACTGACCTGGGAATTAAAATAAAACTGTGACATTGGACTGAAGTGTGCCATAATGACACACATTAAATAACATACTGAAAAACAGTGGTTTAACTAAATAATCGAACCTTATATCATGCGCCAGTGAGACATTATGTCTCACTGGCTTTTTTTATTGTTGAAACCAAGCCTCTTTTGATAAACCATAACTCGTTGCAGGGCAATATAATTTATTGATCCGGAGAAGAATCTTTTGTTTGGCACGGATAATGAGAGTATTAATATATGAACAAGCAATCGAAAATCAATAATTTTTGGAGTAATAATGAAAAAGTTTCTAAGTTCTATTTTACTGGCAGTAGTGCTGATCTCGGCGATCGGTGTAGCAAATTTAGTTGCCGATGACGACCCGCCCCCCCCAACCACCACGGGGACCAATCCACTACCGCCGCTTCCTCCCATAGAACCATAAGTAAAATATCTTCGATCATGAAAAGTCAATTGCAATCGCCGGGCCGGATGATTCATCCGGCTTCGGTTTGTTTTTCATCTGTTTATTATAAGGAGAGGGCATGTTCGATAAGATCCACGTATATCACTTTCTGCTCAATAACGGGCAGGAGTATTACGGTAAAGTGCTGGCCCATGATAAGGATAAAATCATAATCAATGCCTTGGGCAAGATCGATCAGCCCAAAAGAATGATTTTATACCAGAATTCCATGGTCCTGGCCGAGCGGATGGAAGCCCGGGCATATTAGCAAAAATCAAGTTTTGAATTGTCGGAACGAAAGAATGTCCGAAACATCCCCCGATTTGAAAAGCGCGCCTGCCGGGGGCCGGACTATTTTATTGGTCGAGGACGAGGTTTCGGTAAGAGAAATAGAGACGCAAATGCTGATTTCCGCTGGCTATAAGGTCTTGCCGGCTGGAGATGCCTTTGTGGCGGAACGCCTGTTCATGGCGCATTGGGTTGAAATTGATCTGCTGCTGGCCGATATGATCCTCCCCGGCGCCACCGGCTTGGAGCTTTATAAGAAATTCAAAAAAAGGAAATCTGGGCTGCAAGGGATAATCGTTTCCGGAAGCCTGGAGGAGGATTGCGAATTGAGCGATGACATACTGTTCCTGCAAAAGCCCTACCGGATGACAACCTTGATAAAAAAGGTAAATGACATCTTTGAAAGATGAAAATAAAGACATGGAGGATCCGGATCGTATGGCAGATCCTGTCTGCGGGCTAAGCCATCGGTTCCCGGCCGGGCAATATGAACTTTTTGATCAGGATCATAAATTCCTCTGCTGTGATTCCCGCGATTGTCCCTATAAAAAGATCCACCACAAACATAAGTACTGCCTGTTCAAGGATAACTCCGGCGACCTGTGAGTCTTTTAAAAGGTAAGATAATATGGAACAGAATATCTATCCCATAATTTTCGTTCCGGGGATCCTGGGGACCGCCCAGTCCGGCCACCATCGGCTGGAATACCAGGCGGCCTGCAATCCGGCCCTCGACAAGATGACGACCGATCACGATCCGGTGATGCCGGACGATGACGGCGGATGCGACCGCCAGATAGACCGGCCGGCATACCAGAACAAGGTGATCTCCCTGCTGTACGGCGAGATGATAGCCGAACTGCGGGAGAGCCTGCCCCTGGACCGGGAGGGATATGCCAGGACCTATGTGTTTCCTTACGACTGGAGGCACTCCATCAGTCATAACGCCGCCAAACTGGCGGATTTTGTCGAGCTGATCATCAGCAAAAGCAATGCCCATACCATCTACCAAAGACGGGGGCTCAAGGTGGATAAGGTAAATATAGTGGGCCACAGCATGGGCGGATGCCTGGCCAAGCATTACGCCACGGTCCTGTTGGGCGAGAGCCGGATAAACCGACTGGTGATGCTGGCCTCGCCGCTGCGGGGTTCGTTATATGCCCTGAAGCACCTGATAATGGGCGAGGCCTGGTTCTTCGACTGGTTCACCCGCAAGGGCAAGAGGCGGGTTGCCCGGACCCTGCCTGGGGTATACGATCTGCTGCCCTACGACGGCTTCGGCAACCCGGAGGAGAGCTTGCTGTGGCCCAGCCCGGCGGTGGAGAGAAAGGGCGAGCCGGTAAACATCTTCGATCCCTCCAGATGGCAGGACAATGTGGCCGCCCAGATAGGACCAGAGGCGCTGGCCCGTCACCTGGGCAATAGCTACAGTTATTACCGCAACGCCCGGGATTTCTCCCCGGAATTTCAAAAAAATGTTTTGATGGTCTACGGCAAGGGGGAGAGGACCCTGCGGTCGGTGAATGTCGGCAGCCGCAACCCGGTGGATTACAATTTCCCCCGGGACGACCGCTGCGATCCCATCGGCGACGGCGTGGTGCCGGCGGTCAGCACCTATTGTGAGGGCATCTACCAGGTCTGTGTTACCAAGAAGAAGCTGGGCGATTGGGAGCTGGACCTGGGAAAGATCGCCGGGTTTCACGCCTCGTTCTGCGCCTACGACCTGATCCAGGACCTGGTGATATCATTCCTGACAGGAAGGGTAATCAAGACCGTGCGGACCGAGTTCAAGCTGACGGACATAGAGCAGCTGCCCAAATTCACCATCGACCAGGTGGACAAGCTGGACCGGGAGCCCATCTACAGGTTCTGACGGGATGATTGCACCCGTCACATTTATGTACAGGAATTTCAATCTTTGGATGCAGATAAACGCAGATTTTAATGATTTACTGACGGTTGGCAAATCCAAAATACGAATATCGAAGCTCAAAACAAACCCGAAGTTATGAATTTCAGAAACCCAAAAAAGCCAAGAAACCGGACGCTTTTGGTCGTTAGTAAACTTTGGTTTAAAGATTTATAATAATGAACAAAGAGGGTATCTGCGGATATCAGCGTAAATCTGCCTCCCAGCCTAATTTATAGAAAAACAAAAGCAAATCTAGTGCAGGTCCTTTTGCCGCCTCGGTTCTTCCCCAAGTGTGGGGAAATGATTTTAAAAAAGAAACAAAACATACTTGAAAGGAAAAGGCATGCTATTTTCGGAACAAACCCTTAAGCAGGCTTGGCAACGGGCCGGGGGAAAATGCGAGTCAACCAGGATCATTGGCGGGGAGAAGGTTCCCTGCTGCCGCGATCTTCACTGGGAGAAGCACGGCCAGCTGCATGAGGCGGAGGGCTGGCTGGGGCATCACCGGGTAAAGTTAGTCAATGGAATAATCGACGTGGCCGCCAATTGCGACATCATCTGCCGGGAGTGCCACCACCGGATCCAGCCGGGCGGAAATGTCCTGATGGTCAACCAAACCATTTAACCAAAATCAGAAAGGATCAAAATGAACGGCAAGCCGGGTCTTTTTGAAACCACCGGGGGGAACGCCTCAGAAGCCTATCTGATGCTCCGCGGCAAAGGCAAGGCGGTTCCCTATGCCTGGGTCAAATCGGCCCAGGACACCCGGAAGAAAAAACAGGCAGAGCTGGGCGCCAAACTCAAGGAAAAAAGCTTAGACGCGGTCCCCCTGCTAAGGGAATGGGAGAAGGCTCTGGAGCGGGAGCGCTTCTATTACGGCCTCAGGGCCCTGTACGATCTGGAGCAGAACGGGGAGACCAAGCTGTAGCCAGGGAACAGGGGACAGGGGGCAGTGGACAGTGGACAGTGGACAGATCAGAGGGAATAGATGACAGATGTCAGGGGACAGGGAACAGATCAGAGGGAATAGATGACAGATGTCAGG
Source organism: Candidatus Edwardsbacteria bacterium (assembly GCA_018821925.1). Lineage (NCBI taxonomy): Bacteria > Candidatus Edwardsiibacteriota > Candidatus Edwardsiibacteriota bacterium. The sequence goes on along the minus strand of JAHJLF010000053.1, from coordinate 13,760 downwards.
GGACAGTGGACAGTGGACAGATCAAAGGGAATAGATGACAGATGTCAGGGGACAGGGAACAGATCAGAGGGAATAGATGACAGATGTCAGGGGACAGGAGACAGAGAACAGGGATCAGCACGGCAAGCATCAATAAATAATGGAGGCTTCAGCATGGCGTTTTCAGGCAATCAAATGCAAAAGTACAAATGCCCCTGCGGCAAGAGCTATTTCACGGTCAACCTCTATCACGACGATAATGGGCCCTTTGACGAACACTGGGAGATGAACTGCAATCAGTGCAAACAGCGCTATCAGCTCAGTTCGTTCCTCGAGGAGACCGACCGGGGCCTCAACGAGGCCTATCTCTGGGCGCCGATAAACATCTTCAGCGAGCTGGCTATCGTGGAGGGCCAGCTGCATAAGGCTCGGAACGACGCCCTGGCCCTGGCCCGGGAATTGTATCTGGAGCGGTGGATCCTCTACTGCTGCCGGGGCCAGACCAAGAGGGATATCTGGAGGAATTTAAGCGACGATGGCCGGAGGGAGCCCGGCTTTGCCCTGTTCGACAGCTTGGTAAACGACCTAAACATGGGCCACTACCTGAAAAACTATTTCCATTACCAGAACCTGGATTATATCCTGAAAAAACTGCGGGCCCGGGATCTGCGGTTGGATGATATGAGAAGCCAGACCGCCGATCTGCAGCGCCGGCTGGAAAAGGCGCAGGGCCTGATGCGGATGGAGGGCTTCGCCGGCCAGAGCGAATACGCCAGGTGATCACTCATAAAGGCCGATAGGAGAATATCGCAGGGGCGGGGGTCAACCCCGCCCTTGGCTGTAATGCCCGGCTATACTGTCATTCCCGACCTGATCGGGAATCCAGGGCACCCTGACTTACTTTCTCTTGACCTCACCCTTCCCTCTCCTAATGCTTTAGGAGAGGGGTAGGGGAGAGGTGCGGCACAAAAAAGAAAAAGAACAGACAGGTGATAAGCTTCTTGCCTTACTTTCTCTTGTGACCAAGAGAAAGTAACAAAGAGAAGTCCTGGGGGCGCTCCAGCTAATGTTGATAGAAAAGAAAACATGGTGATAGGATCCATTATTTGCGGCATGTCTTTTTATCCGATGTCCGATGCCGCCAACCGCCCCCCGCCATTAGCAGGGTGCTTATCTAGGTGGGCAAGCCATACCCCGGCCGATCATTTTGGCACAGCCAAAACGACCGGCTTATGTTTGGTACGGCAAAATTGCCGAAGGCGGGGAACGGGGTGATATTGATTTTAATTTCATAAAATATATAAAATGACTGAAGGGAAGATCATGATGAAAAATATGGCCCAGATAATATGCCCGCATTGCCGCACCAATGTTTTTGCCTATCGGAGCTATAAGGGGCGCACCATCATAACCACCGGTAGCGCCCTGGTTTTGGGGATAGCCGGGGGCCTGGCCGGTTTATCCCTGGGGATCGCCTCCCGGGGAGGCGGCCTGCCGGCCGCCGTGCCGTTTTCCGTGATGGGCCTGGTGGCCGGCACCGGGCTGGGGTATATGGTCTCCGATAAAATAGCCGATAAGCCCACCTGTCCCAAGTGCGGCGAGGTTTTACATTTGTGTTTTTGACTGACCTCCCCCTGACCCCCTCCAATCCTTCGACAGACACATATATGCATACCTCAGGACAGGTTCCGGGAGGGGGAATAACGTAGGGGCGAAAGGTCTTTCGCCCGGGACATACCAATAAACCCGCCATGTCATTCCCTCGGAAGAGGGAAACCAGGACCTAAAGACACCGTTGCCTTTCTTTTGTAACACCTGCCCCATGCCTTTAAACTGACGCCGTGTCGTATCCGCGATGCAAACAACCCGGGCGGCGCCCGGAATAAATAACAACCCAACAAAAGGAGACCTATGCCTGGTTTAACCTACGCCCAGAAATCGGCCTTCGTTCAGATGATGGCCCAGATGCTGAAGGACAACCTGGCCGGCCTGAAGGCCTCGGGATTCGATCCCAGCGTCAAGCTGACCGCCATGAACGCGGCCCTCAAAACCTCGGTGGAGGACGACATGAAGCAGGAGGCCCTAAAGGCCGAACTGGTCAAGGCCACCGACAAAGCCACCAAGTCGCTGGATGCCGCCTATGTGCAGGCTTCGTCCCTGGCCGACGCCATGGTGGGGGTGATAGGCAAGAACGCCCCGCTGGCCTTAAGGATAAAACAGCTCAGGGGCCAGATGGTCAACGAAAAGGCCCGCGGCAAACGGACGGTCAGAGCCTAAAAAGTAAAGGAAACCGGCTTCCTCCCAAAGGACAGGGATCCCCTGGCCATGGCCAAAGAACTGCCGGAAGGGGTAAAACGCCCGGCGGTAAATGGGATGGGGCATTTTTCCCAGGTGAGGGAGCCGGTCCCTCGGGTAATGGGGTGCATTTCCGGGGTAAAAAGGTATTTTTCCCAAGAAATGGGGCGGAAGGGAAAGGAAAGGGACCCGATCCGGCGGGAAATATCGGAGATTTCTTAGGAAAAACCGGAGATTTCCAAAGGGAAAAAGGTTGTATTGCAAGGGGTTAGGGGTGGTTGCCCGCGAAATACGCGAAAATGGTGGCGATGGCGGTGAATGGGAAACAAGGCGACTTTGGGGCGGCTGGGAAAACGATAAAACTAAAACAAAAAGGAGCGGGGAATGTTCAGGAAAATAACTTTTATCACTTTGACGATCTCGCTATTTTTGCTGATCGGCGGGTGCAAGCTGGCGCCATACGATGCCGCCACTGTCCAGCACCTGGAAAATTTAAAGCAGGCCCACATTACGGTTATAGACACCTGCGCCACCATGCAGGTGCTGGATGCCGGCGGTTTTGATAACAAACAGACAGTATGGCAGGATATCTACCGGGGAGCAATGAACCATCAGAACGGCTTGCTTGACAATGACGATATGCGTAAAAATGCATTCCGAACGATTAAGGATCACTACGATAAGAATATCAAGGATCTGGAGACCGCCCGGTACCCACTTTCTCCGGCATTTGTAAACAACATCAAGGAGCAGGTGTATAACGATTATGATGCCGCCATCAACGGCGAGAGGGCCCGAAAAGGCTCGCCGGTCAATCCATAAAACTGAAAGGATGCAAAGATGAACGGAGCAGGCGATAACCTGAAACAGATCCCCGAATACCGGGAATTCGAAGATATGCTGAAGCAATGCCCGGCGGTGCTTAAAGACAAAGGGGAAGAGTACGCTGCCAGGCTTAAGTTATATACCGCCCAATTTGCCTCCGGCGAGATGATACCGGATGAGTACAGGAAAACCGTGGAGAATCTCCAGTTTGAGATGAAACAATGGGTTAATACCCAAAGCATTTTCAAGCGGAGGAAAATGGATAAGCTTATCACCGGGATAGGGGTATTTGTTTTGAACAAGCTGATAGATGCCATTATAAACAAGCTCTTACCTAAATAATTGGTCTGACTTATAAGGTAAATAAACAAGGCAGCTTTGGGGCGGCTGGAAAACGATAAAACAAAAAATTAAAAGGAGAATGGAAATGGCTTTTTCAGAAGAAACCGTAAAAGAGGCTTGGGAACGAGCCGGGGGCAAATGCGAATGCCAAAGAACCACACATGGGCATACCGGGCGGTGTAACAAAACGCTTACCTGGGAAAACAGAGGCCGTGAAAGTGGTGTTGGTGCTTGGGAAGCGCACCATAAGGTGGCCGTTGAAAGCGGCGGGGCCGATACGCTTTCTAATTGTGAGATACTTTGTTGGAATTGTCATAAGACAACTTTCTAATATAATTATGCTTGACTTTAAAAACCTAAAAAGCGTATAGTTAATAATAAAACTATACGCTTATAAATTATAAGATATTATGCCTAAATCCAACGAACGCGAAATAGCAATCTGGCTGTGTGAACAGTTAAACCGCATGGCCGAGACCGGCGCCCACCCGTTCAAGGAGGCCTTGGCGGAAACCGGCGTTAAGAATCAGGGCCGAACCCTCTTTCCCGATATTGTGCTTTGGAAAAATCGGGCAGCGGGCGAGGCCTTTGCTTATATGGAAATAAAACAGCCAGGCATGATTGAAGATCTGGATACTTTTCTGGAAAAGGCGTTGAATCTTAATGTTAAATACGGCATAACCTGGAACTTTGACGAGGCGGTTTTATATACCTTTGAAGATCAGAAACTGAATAAGGTGAAAAGTTACAGCACCTATGTTATCTCGGACATTGCCGGCTGGATGGGCGCGGATGTAAAACTAAAACTTAAAAACCATTTGCAGCAGTTTATTGCCGACATCAATGAATTAGACCAAAGGGGGCATTTGCATGATTTTATCCCCGATAAACATTTCTTTGTTAAACTGCTGCACGACAGCGTTCATAAGCTGCACACCCATTTTGCCGAGCATCTGAAAATAAAGATACGCGACCGCGAGTTAAAACATTCCATAGAACAGTGGGCCACTACCCAGGGTATTGCCAATGTCGGGGATGAAAACTTCTACGCTACTTTGTCCCGGCAATGGGCATACCGGTTGATCAGCAAACTTTTGTTTTATTTGACCATCCGCCGTCACTTTAAAGGCCTGCCCGATCTGGAGGTGGAAGCCGGAACCGATGTCGAGCAATTGTTGCGGTCGGCTTTTATGGCGGCCCGCCGCATTGACTGGCATTCGGTGTTCGAAGAAGACATTTTGGAAAAAACCGGCGTGCCTCAAAGTTCAAAAGATGTTTTGGCCGAACTGTTGCAGGATATGAAGCAATACAACTTCGGCCAGTTGCAGGAGGACGTGGTAGGCCAGATATTTGAGGAACTGATACCACCGCAGGAGCGGCATCTTTTAGGCCAGTACTTTACCCGCGAGGATTTGGTGGATTTTATCATCGGCTTTGTGGCAAACAACCCTGAAGGTTATTACTGCGATCCCACCTGCGGCAGCGGCACATTTTTAAACCGCCTGTATTCCCGGTTACACTGGCTTTCGGGCAACAAAAAACAGCATCATGAATTGCTAAACCAGATTTGGGGCATAGACATTGCGCATTTCCCGGCGGAATTAGCCACCATCAACCTGTTCAAAAACAAAATCGGTGATTACACCAATTTCCCCCATGTGGATACCAAAGACTTTTTCAGCATTTATCCCGGCTTTGAATTCGAATTCCCGCCGCCCAAAGTGGATAACGACCAATTTACGCCCATCAAAATAAAAATACCGCAATTCAGCGGCATGGTCGGCAATTTCCCTTTTATCCGGCAGGAGATAATTGAGAAGAAGAACGAAGGCTACAAGGATTTTTTGGTTAAAACGATGGCGGCCGATTGGCTGGCCGATTACCCGGCCTGGTTTGAAGCCAAAAAATTACGACCCACCGACCTGGAGCATTTCGGCAAAAGCGATTATCTGGGCAAACAAAGCGTTGCCGAACGCTGGGCCAAGGACGGCAGTTTGGGTTTGCGGCTTTCCGGCCAGGCCGACATTTACACCTACCTTTATCCTCATGCCGCCAGGTTTGCCGAAAAGGGCGGGAGGATGGGCTTTATCACTTCCAATTCCTGGCTGGATGTTTCCTACGGTTCCGTGCTCAAAGAATTTCTGTTGGATCACTTTAAAGTGGTGGCGGTGGTGGTTTCCTGGGCCGAGCCCTGGTTTGAGGATGCGGCGGTCAATACCGTATTTACCATATTGGAAAGATGCCCGGAACCGGAAAAACGGGACAACAACGTCGTAAAGTTCGTAAAGCTCAACAAAAAACTGGCCGAGCTGATACCGTTCCCCGATTTGGTTTTGCAGGAAAGCGATAGGTGGAATAAAATAGACGCCCTGGTCCGCCGGATAGAAACCTCCGAAAGCAAGTTCCTGAAAATAGAAAACGGCCGGGTTAATTGCACGCTTAACGGCGTGGAAACGGTGGAGAATGACGATTTTTCCATTCGCTTGGTTAAACAGCAGTTCTTAAGAGATGAATTAAAAGCCAAAGGGCAGTTGGACAAGTGGGGAAAATACCTGCGGGCGCCCAAGGTTTATTTTGACATTTTGGATAAGGCCAAGGACAAGCTGGTCCCGTTAAAAGATGTGGCTGACTTCAGGCGTGGTTATACAACGGGCATCAATGAATTCTTCTATCTTGAGCCAATCGAAAAACCTAAGGCCAAGGATAAAAAGATACAAGTTACAAACGCTAAAGGCTGGCAGGGTGAGATCGAAGCGGAATTCCTAAAACCTGTCATAAAAAGCCCCAAAGAGGCCGAAGGCATTGTAATTGACAAAAGTAAGCTAAAGAATCTGCTCTTTATTTGCAACCTAAGCAAGGCCGAACTTAAAAAGCAGGGTTATAAAGGGGCTTTGGAGTACATTGAATGGGGCGAAAAGCAAAAGACGGAAAACGGAATGGCTTGGTCCAAAGTGCCCAGCGTTACCGGCCGAAAATACTGGTGGTCATTAACCGACAAAGAACCAGGTAATATTCTTTTGCCAATGATAAATGATCAAAGGTTTGTCATTTATCACAACCATCAGGCTGTATATGTTGACCATAATCTTTTTGAGTTACTTGTCGCTAAAAAAGAAGCCGCTTTGGTGGTCGCCGTTTTGAACTCAACATTGTATGCCCTAATACGCGAAGTGAACAGTAGGGTAAACTTAGGTGAAGGTGCCACAAAAACTGAAGGTACTGATTGGCAAAATAGTATACCTATGCCTGATATACAAAAAATATCAGAAAAGGCTAAAGGAAAAATAATAGATGCATATAATGTTTTGAAAGTGCGGCGAATTGAATCTGTTTCAGAAGAAGTAAAATCAAAAGACCGGCAAAAATTAGATGCCGTGGTATTAGAAGCTTTGGGGCTTAATGCTAAAGAATATTTGCCTAAAATATACGAAGGCATTACCCAATTAGTGGCCGAGCGTTTGGAACTGCCCAAAATGCGGCGCAAAGCTAACAAGGCCGGGCCAAAGGCTTCCGCCGAGGATATTAAGAAAGTAGCCGAAGAAGAAATTATAGGCGACGGCTTAAAGCAGTTCCCACACGATTTTGTGGATGCCAGAGAACTTAACAAAACCAAAGATGTTTCGGTCCCCGGCACGGCCTTAAAAGTGGGTCATCAGTTTTTGGGCGTTTACGACATCGTAAACCAAGAAGGTAAAAAAGTCACCGAAGTGGATAGTTTGGAGGAAGCCCGTTTTGTGGTCTATTCCGTTAAACCCAATGTATACGTACTTAAGGTTCCTAAAACAACCATCGTTGTAAACAAAGCCGTTAAGGAATACCGTAGGTATTTAAAGGGCATTAAGGAAAAACTTATCACCAGGCTGTTCCAAGGCACACACGACCACAAGCAAGCCCAGAACCTGGCGGAAGAGATATTTAAAGAGCACGGTTTGGAGATGGATTGGGTGTAAGGGGCTTAACTTAAACTAACAAAAATAAATACACCAAGCTGGGCTAATCCCGGCTTTATTAACCCTGGAACTGCGGCAACGCCACTCTGCGGACATTGCCGTAATAGACCAGGAGATTAATGAGATAGTGTATAGGTTGTACGGGCTGAACGAGGCAGAGAAAAAAGTGGTGGAGGCAGAGTAAGATTTAGTTCTATTAACTAATAAAAAGGAATATCTTATGGAATACTCATTAAAACGAAAAAAATTGGAAGAAATAAAAGATGAAATAAATGAATTCCATCCATTACTCAATGAACTACTAACAAAACTAACTAATATACGGCATGTCGACTACACACACGGTGTTGGTGAAAAGGGCGCGGATTTTGTATTGCATCAATATAATGATCAATTCCAAACGACAGATTACGTAGGTGTAATAGCTAAGATTGGTAAGATTCATATGGATTTTACTGATGTTGAACGACAAATTGATGAATGTTGCTCTCTTGAAAGATATGTTGAAGGTGGTAGAAAAAAGATACAACTTACCGAAATATGGGTGATATCAAATTCAACAATAACTGCAAATGCTGAAGAAAAAATCAACAATAAATTTAAAGCTAATAAAATAAGGTTTATTAAGGGGCAAACTTTAAGCGAATTAATTGATAAACACTTGCCAAATTATTGGTATGATATATCATTAAAGTTAGGTCTATATTTAGCTGAAATAAAATATAGAAATGAGGAATTAGACAAGACTTTAAATTTATTGCCTACTTGTAGTAATAAAATATATATAGAGCAGGACATAACTGAAAGAGAAAATGAGTATACTTCACAAAAACATAAAAATAGTTATATTGATATATATAAAGCCATAACGCAAAAGAAAATAATCATCATTGAAGGGGGTATGGGTTCTGGTAAATCTAAATTATTGAGGCAGATTGTTTGTAAATATTCAAATGGTGAAGCATACATAGATGAAAAAATAATCCCTTTGTTTTGTACATATACTGACTTTGTAGATAAATATGAAGCAAATATCAATAAATTAATTGAAAATCAAATAGCTCGGGAAATTATTGATAACCTTGGAGAAGATAGCAATATCTTATTGTTGATTGATGGAATTGATGAAAAAGATCTGCCCGTTGAACAAAATATTGAAATATTAAAAAGGATTACGAAGGATATTTACGAGAAGAAAAATGTCAAAGCAGTATTTGCTTCGAGGCAGTTGAATTCCATTGAAGCTGAAAAGGAAATTACGCAAAGAGTCGTTTTATATGAATTGAAATCGTTAAGCATGACTAGGGTTGTTGAATTTTTAAACGCAATTTGCCGTGAAATTAATATATCATGTAGAATAATTGAAGATTTAAAAAATTCTGTTTTATTTAAAGAATTACCAAGGAGTCCGATTGCTGCGATATTGTTGGCAAACTTAATAAATGAAAATTCGAAAGATTTGCCAGCGAATATGACTGAATTGTTTAATAAATATATTGAGTTGATGCTTGGCAGATGGGATATTCAAAAAGGTTTACAATCGCAAAAAGAATATGAAGCTTCTGAAAATATATTAATGGATCTATCTGTTTATATGATAGAAAATAGTTTGCCTGTGCTATCAAATGTAGAATTCCAAGATAGGATTAGTGGTTATTTAAACCAAAGGAACATGGAAATTGAACCATCAATGCTATATGATAAGATTGTCAATAGGTCTGGTTTGTTAGTAAATGATGTAGATAAGCATGTAATATATTTTAAACACAGAACATTTATGGAATTTTTATATGCAAAAAAGTGCTCGAAAGGTAAAATATTAGATATTGATACACGTGCTTTTAATTATTATTGGCAAAACATATATTATTTTTATGTTGGATTAAATAAAGACTGCCCCGCAATATTGCAACAAATAATAGATGTTGTTCCAGTGAATGAACCACAGAAATGGTTTAGATTGTCTAATGTCGGAAATTATTTAATGGCTGGTTATTCAAGCCCGTATCAAATTGTACAAGATAATTTGTATAAAATATTTATAGAGGCATCAATATTATATCAAGATATAGTTGCTTCAAAAATAAAATCACCATTTTCGAATGTTTCACAAATATATTTGTTTTGGTTTATCACAATTGTGTTGAAAAATAGTTATGCTTATGAATACTTCCAAAAATCATTAGAGGATACAAACATATTGATCGATGATAATACCCAAAAAGACGCTCAGGTGAAATCTTTCGCATTATTTTTTGCAGCAGTTATTGCACATGAATTAGAAATGGAAAAACCTTTTGATTTTATGATTAGTAATTATAAAGATGAAATTCCACTACCTGTTGGATTTGGAATATTGTATGAAACGAAAGACTATGATAAATCTGAGGCGATAAAGAAATATTTGAAGAAAATGAAACGAAATGTAAAAATGAGTAAATCGCTCAATGATAGTATGATGGTTTTACACCAAAGACCAATAAAGCAATTGAAGATAACATAGCCTTATTTTAATACAAACACCCTGGAAATCTTGGCCACGCCACCCCAACCCCCGGCCCAACCTCGCACCAGCACTACCCGCCTGCGTATAGGCCAACCCCCGCCAAGTTGCGCCATAGCTAAAACAACTTGCAAAGCAAAACACCCCCACCAGGGCTAACCCCGGAGGCCAGGTTAAAGTAATAAAGTTCAAAGTCCAAAGCTTAAAGTTTAAAGAATAAAAGTCGCTTTGTGTGAGGCAGAAAAGCCAGGGGTCCTGCCGGAGTCTACACTGAATGCAATGAAGTGCCGGAATGACCTAGCGCATTAAAGCCCACTAACCAAAGCCCGTATAACCGCAGGAAAAAATAAAGGCAATTAATGTCCGGCCAAGAGGTCCAATCCATCCGCGACCTGATCTTCTACCAAGCCGCAGGCGTGGAGGAGAAGAAGGCAGGCAAGAAGCGTAAGCGGAAGCTACTGCACTTAAAGAGGCTAAACATAATAGAGTGGGCGAAAGCAATCCATCCTTAGTCGTGGATTGCCGCGATAGGCATAGTAGGGCGGGCATCCTCAATGATTGGTGTGCAGCGGAAAGCGTTCAGGTGACAGGGGACGGGTAATTAAACCAAACAACCAAGCAGTTTTAAAATATGATGCAGTTTAAAGGCCTGGCCTTAAACCACAAAAGCACGGTATTGATCCTCCGCTGGTTAGTGGTGCTGCTGGTGATCTTCATGGCGGCATACAGCCCCAAGGGCCTGGAGTTCAACAGCCCCAATTATCTGCTGTCGCTGATCTACCTGGTCTTGAACCTGGCCATCTCCTTTATCCCCCAGCGCTATTTTGAGAAAGGCTGGTTCGTCTATGTGCTGTTCGTGCTGGACATCATATTCGTCTCGGCGGTGGTCTATTTTGCCGAGGGCATCAACACCGATTTTTACCTGATATACTTTTTAAGCATATTCATGTCCAGCGTGGGCCAGAGCCTGGGCGGGGCCTTTCCGGTGGCTATCGTCACTTCGCTGTTGTATGGTTGGCTGGTTTACAAGAAGTACGGCGCGGACATGTTTGGCGAACCTTCGTTCTGGCTGAGGATACCGTTCTTCTTTTTGATCGCCATATTCAGCAGTTTCTGGTCGGTGCAGGTGGCGGCCGAACGAAAAAAGAAGGAGCAGGCCGAAGAGGCGCTTAAATATGCGGCCCTGAATTGGAACACTACTTTCGACGCCATCTCGGACATCGTCTGCGTGATTTCCAGCGGTCATGAGTTCCTATCCATCAACAACGCCGGGGTCAAGGCGCTGGGCCTGCCCCGCGAGCAGATAATCGGACGGAAATGCTACGAGCTGGTGCACCGGACAACCGAGCCGATCATCGCCTGCCCGTGCATTATGACCTTGGAGTCCGGAGTCGAGGGGTTTAGCGAATACGAACAGGATGACCGGTACTATTCGCTGCACGCCTGGCCCATCAAGGACCCGGATGGGCGCACCGTTTCCTTCGTCCATATCATCAAGGACATCACCGACCGCAAGCGGGCGGAGGAGGCATTGTGGGAAAGCGAGGAGCGGCTGCGCAGTTTCGCCGACAACACCTTCATCGGCATCTACCGCACCACGCCCGGCGGCCGCATCCTGATGTCCAACCCGGCCCTGGTCAGCATGCTGGGGTACGCTTCGTTCGAGGATCTTGCCCGGCGCAACCTGGAGCAGGAAGACTATGCGCCTAGTTATGAACGGGCCGTGTTCAAGCGGCTGGTGGAACAGGGCGACCAGCTCATCGGGTACGAGTCACTATGGAAGCGCAATGACGGCTCGGCGATCTGGATGCGCGAAAACGCCCGTTGCATCCGGGGGCCGGACCGGGAGGTCTTATTTTACGAAGGCACGGTCGAGGACATCACCGAACATAAGAGGGCTGAGGATGCGCTGAAAGAAAGCGAGGAACGCTACCGGGCGCTGTTCCAAAAGGCCGGGGACGCCATCATCATCATGGAGGCCGAAGGCCCCAATGCGGGCAAGATCGCAGCGGCCAACCAGGCCGCAGCCGCGATGCACGGATACAAGGTAGAGGAAATATCCCGCCTGCACATCTCCGATCTTGATTCTCCGAGCGAACACCACAAAACGGCCCAAAGAATGGAAAGAATCCTTAAAGGCGAGTGGATCAAAGGAGAAATCATTCACCGGAGGAAAGACGGGACGGAATTCCCAGTAGAATACAATGCCGGCCTTTTGGAATATGGCGGCCGTAAATATATTCTGGCTTTTGACCGGGACATCTCCGACCGCAAGCTGATGGAGCAGGAATTGCTGCAGGCCCAAAAGATGGATGCTATAGGACACTTGGCCGGAGGGGTGGCCCACGACTTCAACAACATGCTGGCCGGCATCGTGGGCAACGCCGAGCTGCTGCAGCTTAAAGTTTACGGCCAGAAGGAGCTGGAGTCATATGTAGACAACATCATCAAAGCCTCGGGGCACGCCGCCACCCTTACCAAACAGCTTTTGGCCTTTGCCCGCAAGGGGCAGTACCAGAAGGCCCCGGTCAATGTTCACAAGATCATCGCCGAGACCTTGGGAATCTTAAGCAGCACCATAGACCGGCGGATCAGCATAGAACAGCACTTAAGGGCCAATCCCGCAGTGATACTGGGAGACCCCGGCCAGTTGGAGAACGCCTTAATGAACCTGGGCATCAATGCCCGGGACGCCATGCCTGAAGGAGGCAAGCTGATCTTCTCCGCCGACCTGATCAACTTAGACGAAGAATACATCCGCCGGCACAATTACAAGATCGAGCCCGGGCCCTACATCCAGATCTCGGTGGACGATACCGGCAGCGGCATGAGCGGCGAAGTCAAACGCCACCTGTTCGAGCCGTTCTTTACCACCAAGGAAAAAGGCCTGGGCACCGGGCTGGGCCTGGCCGGGGTCTACGGCTGCGTCAAGAACCACGGGGGTTCGATAGAAGTATATTCCGAACTGGGCCGGGGCACGTCCGTCAAGCTTTACCTGCCGTTGTACGGCGGCCTGCCTGCCGGGCAACAGGATTTTGGCCAGCCGCAGGCTCTGCCCGATTTGGCGGGGACCGGAAGCATTCTGATAGTGGACGATGAGGAAATGATCCGGAGTATCGCCGCCCAAATCCTTAAGATCGCCGGTTACCAGGTGCAGACTTGCGCCGACGGCCAGGAAGCGGTGGAGCTGTATTCCAGACAACACCAGAATATCGATCTGGTTATAATGGACATGGTAATGCCCAGATTGGACGGGCGGGAGGCCTTTGCTCAAATGCGTAAAATAAATCCCAAGGTCAAAGTTCTTTTGTCTTCGGGCTTTTCCGAGGACGGCGACGCCCAGGCCATTTTACAGGACGGGGCGCTGGGCTTCATCCAAAAGCCCTACCACAGCGCCGAGCTGCTTTTAAGGGTGCAGCAGGCGTTGCAACGGACAACGAACAATTGACAATGAATCCGACTACGCCCAACCTACGCCAAAGCTTCCTCCTACGCAACTGCTGCTGCGGACGGCCCTCAAGGGAAGGCAAGCATGTAGCGTAAGCGAGAGCTATGGCACTTTCAGCCATAGGCTGATCCGCCGTGCTTGCGCGCCATAGTGCGCTATAATCATTCCTCAGTGCAGGCCCTGGCACGCCCTTTAGAACCCCTAAAATACATGTAGTCTAAACAACCTGCCAAAATCAACCCGCAAAAAACAAAGGAACCGAAAAATGGCTTCTCAGACGGTAAATTTTGAATACGACCGGGAGCGTAACATCCTATTCGTTGTCGATGATTATGAGATCAATACCCCGGAGGAGGCCGATGCTTTTCTTGACCTGTATTCCCGGAAGTTCAAGGAGATCGGCCGCAAGGTGCGCCTG
>JAHJLF010000052.1 GCA_018821925.1 Candidatus Edwardsbacteria bacterium | reverse complement strand
TGTCCTGTGTCTGATGCCGGCTGGGCTAATAGCCCAGAAGGACTCGACGGCGGCAAAAGGACCGGCCATCCAATCGGTCGCGGATTCCGCCGCCTCCAAGAAACCTGCCCCGGTTTCTGCCCCTCCGGCCATAATCGATTCCAGCGATGAATATAATTTTCTGGAGTTATATTATTACGGCCCTGCCTACGAGGGAATGTACGATGTTTACGATCCCTGGGACATCTATCCCGATCGGGAGGGCGATTCCCGGGAGCGGGATAGCGACAGCCGGGAGAGCCAGGAACGGGAGGCCAGGGAGGAATGACGAGCCGTTACGGTTTATAATATGCTCACCAGATTATTCGGTTTCTATTCGGCGTTCAATAAAAAGGAAAGACTGGTATTTTGGCTGATTCTGCTGTCCTGCGTTTTTGACGGAATGACCCAGGGGGTGCTCCTGCTGCAGGAGACCATAGCCAAGAAAGCCCTGGCCGCCAGCGATTTCCAGATATCAGTCATCGGATTGCTGGCCAACGCCACCATGCTGCTGTCTCTGGTGGTCAGTTTCTTCTTCAGCAACCGCAGCAAGAAATGGATCCTGATTCCCGGCCTGGTGCTGGGCCGGCTGATCTTTATCCTGGCCTTCATGCTGGAGGGGACCAACTTTTTCCTGCTGCTGCTGTTCTTTTACTATTCCCTGTATGCCGTGCAGGGGCCGATAATAAATTCATTCTATCAGAAGCACATCGCCCAGAAGAAGGGCCAGGTATTCGGCCTCACCCGGATGGTGCTGATGATTTTCTCCATGGCCACTTCGCTGGTGGTGGGGCGCCTGCTGGACATCTCCCCACAGCTGTACAAGCCCATTTTGATGAGCATCGCCGTCACTGGGGGGATTACCTACCTGCTGTTCATCATCATAGATTCGCACATCACCTACCGGCCGGAATCAAAATACCGGATGAGGCGTACCGCCCGCGACCTGAAGGTGATGTTCAAGCGCACCGATTTTCTGATGTTCGAGCTGGCTTTTATGACCTATGGGCTGGCCTTCATGGTGATGGTCCCGGCGGTGCCGCTGTTCCTGCTGAACCAGCTGAAATTCAGCTATTCCCAGATGGCCCAGGCCAAGGGGGTGTTTGCCCAGATATTCATGTTAGCCCTGATGCCCCTGGCCGGGATGATATTCGACCGAATAAACCTGTGGAAGATAGCGGCCATCTCCTACGCCATCATGGTGGGGTATCCCCTGCTTATGTTCCTGGCCAGCTTGTATAACAGCCGGGCACTGGCCTATGCCAGTCTGTGCTTCTTTTCGCTGGGCCTGACCGGCATCGTAATGCTGTGGAACCTGGGCTCCCTGCATTTCGCCGGGGACCGGGACTCCCTGGTCTACCAGGGCCTGCATGTGACCCTGACCGGGGTCCGGGGATTCCTGGGTCCGCTTTTGGGATATTACCTGCTCTCCCGGGTGGGATACCGGGCCGATTTCATCCTGGCCATGATCCTGTTTGCCGGGGCCTCGGGAATGAGCATCTATTTCAAAAGAAAATACAGCCAAGCACCCGCTAAAATATGAAAGAAAACAAAAAGCATATTATAATTATCGGCCTGACCGGCGGGGCCGGCTCGGGCAAAAGCACTGTGGCCAGGGTTTTTCGGCGCCGCGGAGCTTGCGTCATTGATGCCGATAAACTGGGACACGAACTGCTGAATGAAAAATTACCCTGCTTTGCCAAAATTGTCAAAGGTTTTGGCTCCGGTATTTTGTCCGATAAAAAGACCATAGATCGCGGCCGGCTGGGTGAACGGGCCTTCTCCGATCCGGCCGAAATGTCCCGGTTAAACCGTATCGTGCACCCCGCCCTCCTGAGGGAGATTAAAAACCGCATCCTGCTTTGCCGGGCAAAATGCCCCGCCAGGCCGATAGTAATTGACGCTGCGCTGATCGTGCAATGGGGTCTGGAGAAAAAGTTGGATATTTTGATAATGGTGAACTCGCTAAAAAAGCTACGTCTGGCCAGATTGCAGGCCCGGGGGATATCTATGATCAAGGCCAGGAAAATAATAGCTTCGCAATTGTCGGTTTCTAAAACAAAACATAAGGCCGGGATTATTATCACCAACAATGGCACTATCGGCCAGCTAGAAAAAAAGGCTGCCCGGGTCTGGAATAAAATATTTATTTAATGGCAAAAAGGTTGAATTGTTCACCATTTTTGTCGTAAAATGAACATTACTTGTTTCCCGAAAACATAAGGTGGGCATAATAAATAAAAGGGAGTGAGTGAAAAGGCCAGATACCATGATGTTCCTGACCTTCGGCCCCCGGGTCATTTACCTGGCCCTCATTGGAAATGGGTAAGGTCAAACCACTAAATGGGAAAAATACAAATCAATAAAGGATGACCCTGCTTTGACAATAGAAGAATTGAAAGATAACAGCCAGATAGCCGATGAGAATATAAAGAACCTGCGGAGGTATCTTTGACCTAGACCGTCTGGATAACGAGCTGGCCGAATATGAGACCCGAATGTCGACCCCGGATTTCTGGAACGACAATATCAAGGCCAAGGAGGTCATCGCCCAGGCCAACCGCCGCCGGGAATGGATAGATCCCTGGAAGGAGCTCAGGAAAAAGTGCGACGACGCCCTCTCCCTGCTGGAGCTGGTGGAGGAATCGGACGCCGAATCCTTAAAAGAGATACATGACGATCTGACCTCCCTGGAAAAAGGCATCGAGGGCCTGGAGTTTCGCCATATGCTGCGGGGCGAGGATGATGAAAGAAGCGCCATTCTAACCATCCACCCCGGGGCCGGGGGGACCGAATCCCAGGATTGGGCCGAGATGCTGCTTCGGATGTACACCCGCTGGATGGAGCGCAATGGCTATCAATATAAGGTGATCGACCTGCAGCCGGGCGACGAGGCCGGCATCAAGAGCGTCACTGTGGAAGTGTCCGGAAAGCACGCCTTCGGCTATCTCAAGGCCGAGATCGGCGTCCACCGGCTGGTGAGGATATCTCCCTTCGACTCGAACAAGCGCCGCCATACATCGTTTGCCTCCGCCTTCGTTTATCCGGAAATTGACGACGACATCAAGGTGGATATTCTGGAATCAGATATTAGGATAGATGTCTACCGGGCCGGCTCAGCCGGCGGGCAGAACGTCAACAAGGTGGAGACCGCCATCCGGATGGTTCACATTCCCACCGGGATAGTGGTCTGCAGCCAGAACGAACGATCCCAGCACCAGAACCGGATCAACGCCATGAAGGTGATGCGCTCCCGGCTATACCAGCATTATAAGGCCGAAGAGGATAAAAAACGCCAATCTCTAGAGGCCTCTAAAACCGATATCGCCTGGGGCAACCAGATCCGTTCCTATGTCTTCCACCCCTACAGCATGGTCAAGGACCACCGGACTTTGGAGCAGACCGGCGATGTGAAAGCGGTGATGGACGGGGAAATAGACCGGTTCATAAATGCCTATCTGAAGAAGGGCGGCAAGTTCGACAAGGTGGAATCCGGGGATGACCTCTGACCGGATAGGTTTTTTTGAACCACAAAGGACACAAAGGTTTTAATGTTTTTAACTTTTAACTTCCACACGTCATTGCGAGAACACCAGCCAGCAATAACTAACGAAGCAATCCAGGGAACCTTTAACCAACAAGACACAAAGGCTTTTATTCTTTAAGCTTTAAGCTTTAAACTTTAGACTTTAGACTTATAGCAGACCCAAAATCAAAATAATGGAAGGAGGTGTGTTGAATGGTAGCAGCTTATGAGTTCATCAATTGCGATGCCGGCAAAGCCGAACTGGTAGTCAGGGCCCTGCGCAAGATCAAAGGGTTAAAGCAGGCTCACGTGGTAACCGGGCTTCATGACATCATCGCCTATGTGGAGGCCCCAAGTATGAAGGACTTGACCAAACTGATCATTTCCAAAATCCAGGGGACCAAGGGCGTCGGCCGAACAGTTACCTGCATCGTGGTCAACGGCAACTAGATTTATCTGCGGTTAAAGGGCCGCCCGTAAGGGCGGCCCTTTGGTTTTTATTAATCCGATAAAATAAATAATGAGGAGGCTGACCGCTATTGTCATGATGGTGGATGATGATGATGGTGACGGTGACGGTAGCTGTGGTGGTGGGTATATATTTTAAGGAGAATGAAAAAATAGTAAATATGTTTCGTTTAGTTAAAATATCTAACAAGTTCATTGTGTCACAAAATGTCAATAGATATTGACAAATATATACATGATGTGATATATTCTGTATATGCAAATATCAAAATACAAAATACTTTATGAACTTCTTGGGAAGCGTAGTGTAATTAGCATTAGTGACCTCAATGCGCATAACATTCCGCGGGAATATCTTTCGCGTCTATATAAACAAGGCAAGCTTGAGAAGGTCGGACGAGGTGTGTATTCATTCCCTAATGTCAATAAAACAGAGAATTACGCTTATGCACATGTATCAAGGCTAGTGCCTAAAGGCGTTGTTTGCCTGATTTCAGCACTGCGTTTCAATAATTTCACTACACAACTGCCGTGGCAAATATGGGTTGCCATAGATGAGAAAGCACGACGGCCTAACGTTGATAACCGTAATATTAAATATATAAGATATTCCGGTAAAGCTTTTACAGAAGGCGTCGAAGAACATATAATCGAAGGCGTCAACGTTCGGGTTTACAGCCCCGCCAAGACGGTGGCCGATTGCTTCAAATACCGCAACAAGATCGGCCTGGACGTGGCCCTGGAAGCCCTTAAGGAAGGCCGTAGGGCCCGCAAGTTCACCGCAGACGAGCTGACCAAATACGCCAGGATAGACAGGGTGCTAAACGTGATCAGGCCGTACATGGAGGCGGTCTTTTGAGCCGTAAGCCGGTGACCGACATCGGCGCTTCGGTGCGCGAGCGCCTTAAGCAGAAAGCTGACAGCTTGGGCTACGACTTTAAGGTCCTGCTCACCCATTATGCCCTGGAGCGTCTGCTTTACCGTCTGGGCCGCTCGAAATACCGGGATCGGTTCCTGCTAAAGGGCGCCTTGCTTTTCAAGGTCTGGTACGATCAGATGGTTCGTACCTCGATGGACGCTGATCTGCTGGGTGAAGGAAACAGCGATATACCGAAGTTGGTGAAGATATTCCGGGAACTGTGCCTGGTTCCGGTAGAGCCGGACGGGTTAGAATTCCTGCCGGACACCGTCAGTGGCCTGGAGATACGTGAGAATGCCGAATATCAGGGCGTAAGAATAACGCTGACAGCCATGCTTTCCGGCGCCCGGATTCATTTGCAGATAGACGTCGGTTTCGGCGATGCGGTGGTTCCCAGGCCCAAGAGCATAAGGTATCCAGTGCTGCTGGGTTTTCCCGCCCCCAGCATCAAGGTTTACACACAATACACGGCAATTGCCGAAAAACTACAGACGCTAGTTGACAAAGGTCTGGCCAACAGCCGGATGAAGGATTATTACGATATTTGGTACATATCTAGGCATAGCAATATCGACGGATCAAAGCTTTCCAGGGCAATAGCGGCTACCTTTAAGAGAAGGAAAACGGGGTTGCCGGAAACCTTGCCGGAAGGTCTGGGCGATGGTTTCGCCTCAGATAATGCCAAGCAGCGGCAATGGACGGCGTTCCTTAAAAAGACTAAGCCCGGCGAGATATGCGAACTGGATGCCGCTATAAATGAGATGAGGATTTTTCTTATGCCAGTGGTCGAATCTCTAATCGAAAAGAAACCATATAATAAAACTTGGCATCCCGGGCAAGGCTGGCTTTAAGGGATTTGTGATCTATCCCCGGTAATCGTACCAGTATAAAGGTTTCCTTATTGGCCACTTAAAAAGCATAAATATATTTTATCGGTTTAATGCGGCAAAAAAGAGGGCCGTCCATAAACGGGCGGCTTTTTTAATTTTCGTTATTATTGTGTAAACCGTGCTGGCTGGTTTCAAACCATCCCCTACAGGTAGAAGCAACAATCCAACATATTGTGTAAAAGTTTACCATTAACCTGATTTGAGTTTAATGTAAAAAAATATCAAAAAATATCATTTTTTTCTATTTTAGGGATTGACATTTCATATGAAATCTTATATAATATCAATTCTTTAGGAAAACTTTTATGTATGCCATCTTCCTGCCTTATTAAAGAAAGTAGGACAGGACATGGGGATTTTTGTTTTTAATCCCCCGGCAGCATCAACGGAAAATCGGTTAAGGAGATCCCATGCCGACCATCAACCAACTGATCCGACACGGAAGAAAAACCAAATCCAAAAAGACCAAGGCCCCAGCCCTGAAAAACTGCCCCCAGAAGCGCGGCGTCTGCACCAGGGTCTACACCACCACCCCCAAGAAGCCCAACTCAGCCCTGCGCAAGGTGGCCAAGGTCCGGCTGTCCAACGGTATCGAAGTATTGTCCTATATCCCCGGCGAGGGTCATAATCTGCAGGAGCACTCCATTGTGATGGTGCGGGGCGGCCGCGTCAAGGATCTTCCTGGCGTGCGCTACCACATCGTCCGCGGGACCCTGGACACCTCCGGCGTGGACGGCCGCAAGAGAAGCCGCTCGCTGTACGGCACCAAACGCGCCAAGAAATAATCCCTTGTCCCAGCAACTTTCCAAAAATAAAAATATAACACCGAGACTGGTATAAAAATGCCGAGAAGAAAAAGAGTCATAAAGCGGGAACTGCTGCCCGATCCCAAATACCACGACACCATGGTTACCATCTTCATCAACAACCTGATGGAGCGGGGAAAGAAGAGCATCGCCGAGAGGATCTTCTACAACGCGGTGGAGATCGTGGAGAAGAAGACCAAGGCCTCGGGGATCGACGGTTTCAAGCAGGCCCTGAACAACATCAAGCCAGTGCTGGAGGTCAAGCCCCGCCGGGTGGGCGGCGCCACCTATCAGGTGCCGGTGGAAGTAAAACCGGAGCGCCGGACCGCACTGGCCATCCGCTGGATGATCGCCGCGGCGAAGTCCCGCTCCGAGCAAACCATGCGGGAACGCCTGGCCGGAGAGATCCTGTCGGCCATCAAGAACGAGGGCGGCGCCATCAAGAAGAAAGAGGACGCCCACAAGATGGCCGAGGCTAACAAGGCCTTTGCCCATTACCGGTTCTAAGACCCCTTCCTTATGTCCCTTCCCCGTGGGGAGAGGGAATAGTAGTGAGGGGCGGACAGATGAAGTTTGAAATTCAGAAAATATAGTTAAATGAACAACCTGTCGCCATTTTACATCGCATATCATATCTGAAATAGGCAGATCGATATTCTGGCTGCCTGATTGATAGAGTTCACAGGCGGCGGGAGATAGGAAACAAATTGGCGCAGGAATCTTTAAATAAGACCAGGAATATCGGCATTATGGCCCATATCGATGCCGGCAAGACCACCACTACCGAGCGGATACTTTATTTTACCGGCAGACTCCACCGGATCGGCGAGGTCCACGACGGAGCCGCCACCATGGACTGGATGGAGCAGGAGAAGGAACGCGGCATCACCATCACCTCGGCCGCCACCACCTGTTTCTGGAAAGATCACCGGATAAACATCATAGATACCCCGGGCCACGTAGACTTCACGGTCGAGGTGGAACGCTCTTTGAGAATATTAGACAGTGCAGTGGCGCTGTTCTGCGCCGTGGGCGGAGTGGAACCGCAAAGCGAAACGGTGTGGCGCCAGGCCGACCGGTATCACATTCCCCGGATAGCCTTCATTAATAAGATGGACCGGGTGGGGGCCGACTTCGACGATGCGGTCTCCATGATGCGGGAGAGGCTGGCCGCCAAGGCGGTGCCCATCCAGATGCCCATCGGTCGGGAGGAGGCCTTCAGCGGGGTGGTTGATCTGGTAACTATGAAAGCCCTGACCTTTGACGAGAAGGGCGAAAAAACTCCCGAAGCTGGGCCCATACCAAAGGATCTGATGGCGGACGCCCGGAAATATCATGACAGCTTGGTAGAACAGGTGGCTGAGTTCGACGAGGAGGCCATGCATGCTTACCTGGACGGCAAGGAGATCACCCCGGAGATGCTGAAAAGGTCCATCAGAAAAGGTGCCTTGGAGATTAAGATATTCCCGGTGCTGTGTGGGGCTTCATTCAAGAACAAAGGGGTTCAGTTGCTGTTGGACGCCATCGTGGATTATCTGCCGGCCCCCACCGATCTTCCACCAATCACCGGCATCAATCCCTATACCAGCCACAAGGAAGAGCGGCATGACAGTCCCGACGAGCCTCTGGCCGGCCTGGTGTTCAAGATAGCCACCGATCCTTATGTGGGCAAGATTTCGTTCGTCAGGATCTACTCCGGAGTTCTCAAGGCCGGCGAAACGGTCTATAACAGCAACATCGACAAGCGGGAACGGGTCAGCCGGATCCTGATGATGCATGCCAACAAGCGTGAGGATGTGGACCAAATATCGGCCGGAGACATCGCCGCCTTGGTGGGATTAAAGGAAAGCCGCACCGGGCATACCATCTGTGACAAGACGCATCCCCTGGTGCTGGAAGCCATGAAATTCCCGGATCCGGTTATAGCGGTGGCTCTGGAGCCCAAATCCAAGGCCGATCAGGACAGGATGGGATTGGCCCTGGCAAAACTGCTGGAGGAGGATCCCACCTTCAAGGTGAAGACCGACGAGGAGACCGGCCAGACAATCATCTCCGGCATGGGCGAGCTTCATCTGGAGATAATCGTGGACCGCATGCTGCGGGAGTTCTCGGTGCAGGCCAACGTGGGCAAACCCCAGGTATCGTACCGCGAGACCATCCGCAAATCAGTCACCAGCAACATCAAATTTGCCAAGCAGACCGGCGGCCACGGACAATTCGCCCACGTGGTGATACATGCCGAGCCCAAAGAGGCCGGGACCGGATTTGAATTCGTCAATTCCATCATCGGCGGCAACATACCCAAGGAATTTATTCCCTCGGTGGAAAAGGGCGTCAAGGACGGTCTGGAATCAGGGGTGCTGGCGGGATATCCGGTAGTGGATGTCAAGGTTGAGCTGACCGACGGCTCCTATCACGAGGTGGATTCTTCGGACATGGCCTTTAGGATAGCCTCTTCTATGGCGGCCCGGGATGCCCTGCAGAAAGCATCATCAGTTCTCTTAGAACCAGTTATGGACGTGGAAGTGGTGGTCCCCGAAGTGTATATGGGTGACGTGATCGGTGACCTCAGCGCCCGCCGGGGTAAGATTCTGGGATTGGTGAAACGCAAGGATGCCCAGGTCATAGCCTCGATGGTCCCCCTTTCCGAGATGTTCGGGTACGCTACCAGATTGAGATCCCTCTCTCAGGGAAGAGCCATTTACACCATGCAGTTTCATCATTACGAGGAGGTTCCCCGGTCTGTTTCCGAGGAGATAATGGAAAAAAGCGGAAGCCGGCACTAATTACGTTCAGTTGAAAAGTAAAATATAAAGCGAAAAATTTACCAGAATATAAGGAGATTCCAGGTATGGCCAAAGCAAAATTCGAGCGAACCAAGCCGCACGTAAATATCGGGACGATCGGTCACGTTGATCACGGCAAGACGACGTTGACCAGCGCCATCACCAAGTACCTGGCGGAGAAGGGCCTGGCCAAAGCCAAGAGCTACGAGGAGATCGACAACGCCCCGGAGGAAAAGGCCCGCGGTGTGACGATCAATGTTCACCATGCGGAGTACGAGACGCTGAAGCGGCACTATGCGCATATGGACTGTCCTGGCCATGCCGACTACATCAAGAACATGATCACCGGAGCGGCCCAAATGGACGGGGCGATCCTGGTGGTGGCGGCCTCGGAAGGTGCGATGCCCCAGACCCGGGAGCACATATTGCTGGCCCGTCAGGTTGGTGTTCCGGCCCTGGTGGTGTTTCTGAACAAGGTAGACCAGGTAGATGATCCGGAATTGATAGAGATCGTAGAGATGGAGGTCCGTGACCTGTTGACCCAGTACGGGTTCCCCGGCGACCAGATCCCGTTCATCAAGGGCAGCGCTCTGAAGGCCATGGAGGGCGACCCGTCGGAGATCGGGGTCCAGGCCATCCAGGGCCTGATGGACGCTGTGGATAGCTACATACCGGAGCCGGTGAGGGATATAGACAAGCCGTTCCTGCTGGCCATCGAGGACGTGTTCTCGATCACCGGGCGTGGCACGGTTGGCACCGGTCGTATCGAGCGGGGCAAGGTCAAGGTGGGCGACAAGGTTGAGCGGGTGGGAGTCAGGGAGACCCGTGAGACAGTGGTGACCGGCGTGGAGATGTTCCGGAAGTTGATGGACGACGCCCAGGCTGGAGACAACGTTGGCGTGCTGCTGCGTGGCATCGAGAAGACCGACCTGGAGCGGGGCATGGTTCTGGCGGCCCCCAAGAGCATCACCCCCCATAAGAAGTTCAAAGGCGAAGTATATGTGCTGACCAAGGAGGAGGGCGGGCGGCATACCCCGTTCTTCACCGGCTACCGGCCTCAGTTCTTCTTTAGGACCACCGACGTCACCGGCAATTTAAGCCTTCCCAAGGGCGTGGAGATGATCATGCCGGGCGATAACGTCACCATCGAGGGCGAGCTGTTGACCCCCATCGCCATGGAGAAGGGCCTTAAGTTCGCCATCCGCGAGGGCGGCCGCACCGTGGGCGCCGGAACCGTTACCGAGATCGTGGAATAGGACCACCTGCCCTCCCGGTATCGGAGAGGGAAATATTTGGAAATCAGATAAAAGGAAAATAAAGGTGTCAGTTCAAAGCATTAGAATAAAACTTAAGGCCTATGATCACGCGGTGCTGGACCAGTCGGTGGCCGAGATCGTCAACACCGCCAAACGGACGGGAGCCAGAATTTCCGGCCCCATCCCCCTGCCGACCAGAAAGACGATCTATACCGTCAACCGTTCCACCCATGTCGACAAGAAATCCCGGGAACAGTTCGAACGGAGGATCCACAAGAGGCTGATCGATATCCTGAACTCCACTCCCCAGACCATCAACGCTCTGACCAAATTGGAGCTTCCGGCCGGGGTGGATATCGAGATCAAGAGCGGCCTGTAAGCTTTGACGGTATTCCCCACAGAATCAAGAACTCAGAATCGATAATAAGGCTATATCATGAACGCAATGATCGGCAGAAAGATCGGGATGACCCAGGTATTCGGCGAGAGCAATGTCATGGTTCCGGTGACGGTGCTGGAGGTCGGGCCCTGCGTGGTGACCCAGATCAAAACCAAGGACAAGGACGGCTACAGCGCCGTTCAGCTGGGATTCGGTTCCAAGAAGCCCGGCAAGGTAAACAAACCAACCAGCGGCCATCTGGCTAAATCCAAGGCCCAGCCGGTTCAGGTGATGCAGGAGTTCCGGGTTGACGATACGGCAGGCTATCAGTTGGGCCAGGTGATAACCGCTGATATTTTTGCCGCCGGCGACAAGATCAAGATATCCGGAACCACCAAGGGGAAAGGCACCGCCGGCGTTATGAAGCGCCATAAATTCCACGGAGGACCGGCCAGCCACGGTCAGACCGACCGTAACCGGCATGCCGGCTCCATCGGGGCTGGCTCGTCTCCGGGCCGGGTGTATCCCGGCACCAAGATGGCCGGACACATGGGGGATGTAAAATTTTCGGTCATGAATCTGAAGGTGGTAAAAGTAGATCAGTCCAAGAACATCATTCTGGTCAAGGGAGCGGTACCCGGGGCTCCGGACGGAATCGTGTCAATCCATAAGATATAAGGAAAGCATTCATCAATGTTATCTGTAAATCTGTTCGATGATAAGGGGAAGAAATCCGGCAGCCTAGAGGTTCCGGAGGATGTCTTCGGCACCAGGCCCAATCAGCATCTGCTGTATCTGGCGGTCAGGGAATACTTAGACAACCAGAGACAGGGCAATGCCGCCACCCAGAACGCGGCCGATGTCAGGGGCGGCGGAAAGAAGCCTTTCAAACAGAAGGGGACCGGCCGGGCCAGACAGGGCAGCACCAGGGCTTCCATCATGGTGGGCGGTTATGTAGCTCATGGGCCGGAGCCCCGGGATCATTCCTGGGAGCTTCCCAAAAAATCCCGCCAGGCTGCCCTCCGCTCGGCCTGGTCCGACGGTTTTAAATCCGGCAAGCTGGGCGTCATAGAATCGCTTAAGACCACCGGCAAGACCAAGGAGATGGTGGAGCTGTTAAAGACCATGGAGATGGGCGGGCAGAAGGTTCTGTTGCTGGACCAGGTCCATTCCCCGGAGGTCCGCAAATCCGGAAGCAATATTCCGGGCCTGACCTTAAAGCCGGTCAGAGAGGTCAACCCCTACGATATCATCAAGGCCGACAAGGTAATCCTTACCAGGAAGGGACTGGAAGCCGTAAAGGAGGCATTCGCCAAATGAACTACAGAATCATTATAAGACCGCTGATTACCGAGAAGATCACCAACCTCCGCGAGAAATTTAACCGTTACGGCTTCGAGGTTTCCCGGGACGCCAATAAGCACCAGATCAAGCAGGCGGTGGAAACGCTGTTCAAGGTCAAGGTCAAGGAAGTGACCACCATGAACGTGATGGGCAAGATCAAGCGTCTGGGGCGCAACCAGGGAAAGCGGCCGGACTGGAAGAAGGCCATTGTCACCCTGGCCAAGGACCAGAAGATAGAGATGATCGAAGGTATTTAAAATAATTCCGGGATATAAAATTTAGGAGAACTTCGTTAGATGGCTATCAAATCATATAAACCTACCACCCCGGGAATGCGTCATCGCACCGGATACAGTTTTGACGAGATCACATCATCAAAACCAAAGAAGTCATTACTGTCCTCGCTGAAAAAATCGGGCGGACGCAACAGCCACGGGAGGGTAACGGCCGACCACCGGGGCGGCGGCCATAAGAGGGCCTACCGGCTGATTGATTTCAAGCGTAATAAATTCGCCATCCCGGCCACCGTGGCCGCAATTGAATACGACCCCAACCGCTCCTGCCGCATAGCGTTGCTGAAATATGCCGACGGCGAATGGCGCTATATCATTGCTCCAGTAGGACTGACGGTGGGCGACAAGATCCTTTCCGGCTCAGGCATCGATATCAAAGTAGGCAATTGCATGCCCCTGTCCGAGATCCCATTGGGCAGCGCCATCCACAACATCGAGCTCAAAAAAGGCAAGGGCGGACAGATGGTCCGGACCGCCGGCGGCTCGGCCCAGTTGATGGCCAAGGAGGCTGAATACGCCCACCTCCGGCTGCCATCGGGCGAGGTGCGCTTGGTCCGGCTGGAATGCATGGCCACTTTGGGACAGGTGGGCAATTTGGAGAACGAGAATATATCCATCGGCAAGGCCGGACGCAACCGCTGGCTGGGCGTCAAACCCCACAGCCGCGGCGTGGCCAAGAACCCGCATGACCACCCGATGGGCGGCGGTGAGGGAAAATCATCCGGCGGCAGGCATCCCTGCAGTTCCAAGGGCCTACTGTCTAAGGGCAAAAAGACCAGAAAGAAGAAGAAGACAACCAGTAAATTCATCCTTAAGAGGAGAAAATAATGTCTCGCTCCCTTAAAAAAGGACCTTATATCGATCCCAAACTGATGGCCAAGGTGGAAGCTATGGCAGCCTCGGGGGAAAAGAGGGTCATCAAGACCTGGGCCCGGCGCTCCATGGTGCCCCCCGAATTCGTCAGCTATACCATCGCGGTCCACAACGGCAATAAATTCATCCCGGTATATATCACCGAAAACATGGTGGGGCACAAGCTGGGCGAATTCGCGCCCACCCGGACCTTCCGCAAGCACGGGGCGGTCGGCAAGGAAGTAGACAAGAAGAAAAGGACCGAGACCACTACCGCCGCCATACCGGCAGCTGCAGCTACAGCGGCAGCCCCGGCGGCCACCAAGGCATAAGGAGCGACAGATAGAAGATGGAAGCATTATCCAGAAAAAGGCATATCCGGGTTACCCCCCGGAAGATGAGGGCCGTGGCCGACCTGATCAGGGGCAAGAAATGCAACGAGGCCCTGTCGATACTCAAATTCGTCCCTAAAGCGGGCAGCCCCCATCTGGCCAAGGCCGTCAAATCAGCCGTGGCCTCGGCGGTGGAGACAGCCGGCGATGTCAAGGCCGATCCCGATACCTTGAGGATATCCGAGATCAGGGTGGACGAGGGCATCATCATGAAGCGGTTCCGCCCCCGGGCCCGAGGCCGGGCCGACCGTCGGCTGAAACGCACCAGTAATCTCTTGGTTCGGGTTTCCGACCAGGCTAAATAAATTAACGGAGGTAAAGGTTTGGGTCAGAAGACACATCCCATAGGGTTAAGGCTGGGGATCATTAAGACTTGGGATTCAAGGTGGTTCGCCAAGAATGATTTTGCCAGCCTGCTGGAGGAGGACGAAAGGATCCGCCGCTACCTGCGGCAGAAGCTGATGAATGCCAGCATTTCCAAGATAGAGATCGAAAGGACATCCAAGCGGGTCACGGTGACCATCCATACTTCAAGGCCGGGCATTGTCATCGGCCGCAAGGGCGGCGAGATCGAAAAGCTGAAGGCCGAGATCCAGCACCTGACCGCGCAGAAGGAAGTCCATCTGAATATCACCGAGATAAAGGTGCCCGAAATGGACGCCCGCCTGGTGGCCGATAATATCGCCCGTCAGCTGGAACAGCGGATCTCTTTCCGCCGGGCCATGAAGAAGGCCGTTCAGAGCACCCTCAGAATGGGGGCCTACGGGATCAAGATCGCCTGCGGCGGACGCCTGGGCGGGGCCGAGATCGCCCGGACCGAAAGCTACCGCGAGGGCCGGGTGCCCATGCACACCCTCCGGGCCGATATCGATTACGCCACCTCCACCTCGCACACCACCTTCGGCTGCATCGGGATCAAGGTCTGGATATTCAAGGGCGAGGTGCTGGGCAAGCAGGCCGTGGCCAAATAAGAAAAATTTATTTATATAGACTTTCTGGAGATTATAAAAAATTATGTTGATGCCAAAGCGGGTAAAACACCGCAAACAAAGAAGGGGACGCATGTGCGGCCTGGCCACCAGGGGCCATTACGTAGCCTTTGGGGAATTCGGGCTCCAGTCGTTGGATGCCGCCTGGATCACCGATCGGCAGATCGAAGCGGCCAGGGTGGCCATGACCAGGTTCATAAAGAGAGGCGGCCGGGTCTGGATCAGGATCTTTCCCGATAAACCAGTGACCTCCAAGCCGGCCGAGACCAGAATGGGCAAGGGAAAAGGGGCTCCCGATCACTGGGTGGCCGTGGTCAAGCCGGGCCGGGTGATGTTCGAGATCGGGGGGATCCCCGAGGCCACCGCCAAGAAGGCCATGCTGCTGGCTTCCCACAAATTGCCTGTTAAAACCAGGATGGTTCCACGCCATCGTCATATCGAGGTAAAGCAATGAAGAAGACCAAAGAGCTCAGGGAGATGACCAGGGCCGAAGTGGAGCAGAAGCTGAAGGAGGAGACCGAAGCCAACTTCAACCTGAAACTGCGCCGCAGCACCCAGCAGATCCCCAACCCCCTGCAACTAAGGCACACCCGCCGTTCGGTGGCCCGGATGAAAACGGTTCTCAATGAGGACCTCAAGAGCATCCGCAAACTGGCCGCCGGCGCCGGATCGAAGGAGTAGAACAGATGGCAGAGAGAAATTTAAGAAAGACCAGGATGGGCAAGGTGGTGGGCGACAAGATGAACAAGACCATCATCGTGGCCGTGGAGCGAAGGGTCAAACATCCTCTGTACAGCAGGGTGGTCAAAAGAACCACCAAATATTACGCCCATTCCGAGGATCAATCGGCCAAGCTGGGCGATACCGTCAGGATCATCGAGACCAAGCCCATCTCCAAGACCAAGCGCTGGCGTCTGGTGGAAGTGATGGAGAAGGCCAAGTAGACATCAGTGGTTATATTTAAACCAAATATAAGATAAACAATCCCTGAAAAAAACGGGGCAGCAAGGCAGGAAAAATATGATTCAACAATATACCAGGGTAAATATCGCCGACAACTCAGGGGCCAAGAAGGCCATGTGCATCCAGGTGATGGGCGGCCATTTCCGCCGCTACGGCTCGGTGGGCGACATCATCAAGGTGGCCATCAAGGACGTGCTGCCCGGCGGGGCCATCAAAAAAGGCGAGGTGGCCAGGGCGGTGATCGTCCGGACCAGGAAGGAGATCCGCCGCAAGGACGGTTCCTACATCCGGTTCGACGACAACGCCGCGGTGATCATCGACGACAAGAACGAGCCCAGGGGCACCCGCATTTTCGGCCCGGTGGGCCGGGAGCTGAGGGACCGTCAGTTCATGAAGATCATCTCCCTGGCACCGGAAGTGATATAGGAGCGGATGTAAAATGAAGATCAAAAAGAACGACAGCGTCATCGTAATAGCCGGCAACGACAAGGGCAAGAAGGGAAAAGTCCTGAAAATATTGTCGGACAAGGGCCGGGCCATTGTGGAGGGGGTAAATTTCGTCAAGCGCCATACCAAGCCCCGCAAGCAGGGCGAGAAGAGCGGGATCCTGGAAAAGGAGGCGGCGATCAACCTCACCAACCTGATGGCGATCTGCACCAAGTGCGACAAGGGAGTCAGGGTTGGCACCCGGACTCTGGCCGACGGAAAACGGGCCCGGGTCTGCAAATCCTGCGGCGAGATGCTGGACAAAGAATAGATCAAAAGTTACCGTAGTAAGATCATACTAAAAATTAGGAACAAAATGGCAAGATTAAGAGAGAAATACACCAAGGAAGTCAAGCCGGCCCTGGTCAAAAAATTCGGATACAAGAGCGTGATGCAGGCCCCCCATTTGGAGAAGATGGTGGTCAACATGGGGCTGGGCGAGGGCACCCAGGATCCCAAGCTGGTGGAGGCCGCCGCCAAGGATCTGGGCACCATCACCGGCCAGAAGCCGTCCATCCGCAAAGCCAAGAAATCCATCGCCACTTTCAAGCTGCGGGCCGGGGTGCCCATTGGCGCCATGGTGACCCTGCGGGGCAATATGATGTACGAGTTTTTGGACCGGCTGGTCAACGTGGCCATCCCCCGTATCCGTGACTTCCGGGGCGTGCCCACCAGATCGTTCGACGGCCGGGGCAACTACACCCTGGGGGTCAAGGAGCAGATCATCTTCCCGGAGATCAACTACGACAAGGTGGTCAAAATATTCGGCATGGACATCACCATTGTCACCACCGCCAAGACCGACGAGGAGGCCAAGGAACTGCTGCGCCTGATGGGCATGCCGTTCCAGCAGAAGTAGCCCCCACCAGCATCAGATGGTTTTAATATAACAGAACATATAACCAGGAAGGAATAACAACTTATGGCCAGAAAGGCTATGATCGAAAAGGCTGCCAGGCCAAAATATCAGGTGAGACAGCATAACCGCTGCAACCGCTGCGGCCGCTCCCGTGCATATTACCGGGATTTCGGCTTATGCCGGATCTGCCTGAGGGAACTGATCCTGCGGGGCGAGGTCCCGGGCCTGACCAAAGCCAGCTGGTAATTCGATTCTAAAGAATATTAGGAGAATAACGATATGTCGATGACCGATCCCATTGCCGATATGCTGACCAGAATCCGAAATGCGGGCAAAGCCAAACTGAAGAAGGTGGACATCCCGTCGTCCAAGATGAAGCTGGGGATCACCAAGATCCTGATGAAGGAGCGCCTGATCTCCAACTTCAAATATATCACCGACAACCGGCAGAATATCATCCGCGTCTACATTAGATACGACGATAAGGGCAGCCATTTCATCACGGGGCTTAAAAGGGTCAGCACCCCCGGCCTGAGGGTCTACGCCCCCGGGGACAAAGTGCCCAAGGTGAAAAGCGGAACCGGCCTGGCTATTATCTCCACCTCCCAGGGCCTGATGAAGGACAAGGATGCCCGCAAGAGCGGGGTGGGCGGCGAAGTAGTCTGTTACATCTGGTAATTGATAGTTTTTTTAAGGAGAAATGAAGTGTCTCGGGTTGGAAAAAAACCAATAAGCTTGCCCCAGGGGGTGAAGGCCGAAATCAAAACCGGCTCGGTCAAAGTGACCGGCCCCAAGGGATCCATAGAACAGCCCTTCCACCCCAACATCAAGGTGGCGCTGGAGGGCGATAAATTGACGGTGTCCCGGAGCAGCGACGATAAGTTCGACCGGGCTTTGCACGGATTGACCCGGGCCCTGCTGGCCAACGCGGTCACCGGAGTAAGCCTGGGCTTCCAGAAGGTGCTGCAGGTATACGGGATCGGCTATAAGGCGATCATAGACCCCAAAGGCCTGACCCTGTCGCTGGGATATTCCCATACCGTCTACCTGCCCAAGCCAGACGGCATAGAGTTCGAGATCCAGGACCAGCCGCTGCTGAAGGTCAAGGACAAGACCTACCAGACCAGCATCGTGGTCAAGGGCATCAACCGTCAGACGGTGGGGGAGGTGGCGGCCGCCATCCGACAGTTCCGAAAACCGGAACCATACCAGGGCAAGGGCATCAGATACAGCACCGAGATTGTCCGCCGCAAGGCCGGCAAGGCCGCAGCGGGGGCCGGCGGGTAACGGATCAGGATACCCCAAAATATATTCACCGGGCTTTGGCAGTAGCAAGCCATGCAGGACCAGCCTTCAAACCGAAAATTCCTATTAACCGGATATACGAAGATGTCAGATAAAGCAAAACAGACCAGGGACGCCAGGATCAGGCGTCACATCAGAATTCGCCGCAAGGTCAGGGGGACCGGGGAGCGTCCCAGGTTGTGTGTGTTCCGCAGTTCCAAACACATCTATGCCCAGATCATCGACGATTTTAATCACAAGACCCTGGCCTCCACCGGACGGCTGGAGCACTCCGACAGCGGCAAGATAGCCGAGAGCAAGCTGGTGGGCCAGAGGATCGCCAAGCTGGCCCTGGACAAGGGGATCACCCAGGTGATCTTCGACCGCGGGGGATACATCTACCACGGCCGGGTGAAGGCCCTAGCCGAAGCAGCCAGAGAAGCAGGTTTAAAATTCTAAAGCTATTTTAGGAGATAAGATTTTGGCAAAGGTAAACTTAAATTCCCTGGGCGATATCAAAGAGCAGGTGGTGCACATCAACCGGGTGGCCAAGGTGGTCAAAGGCGGCAAGCGTTTTGGCTTCACGGCCTTGGTTACGGTGGGCGACGGCAACGGACATGTGGGCATCGGCAAGGGAAAGGCCCGCGAAGTATCGGAGGCCATCCGTAAGGCCACCGAGGATGCCAAGAAGAGCATCTCCCACTACTCCATCGCCGACGGCAAGATACCCTATCAGGTCCTGGGAAAATACGGCGCCAGCGAAGTGGTCCTGCGCCCGGCCGGGCCGGGCACCGGAGTGATAGCCGGCAACGTGGTCCGCTCTGTCCTGGAGGCCTGCGGGGTCACCGACATTCTCACCAAGAGCCTGGGCTCGAACAATCCCCATAACCTGGTGAAGGCCACCCTGAACGGCCTGAAGCAGCTGCGTCTGCCCCAGGACATCATGGCCGAGAGGTTCAAGGAGAAGGAGGCCAAACCCGCCGCCAAACCGGCCGACGCCAAGCCTGCCGACGCCAAACCGGACGACGCCAAACCGGACGAAGTCAAGCCGACTGAAACCAAGCTGGCCGAAGCCGCTCCGGACGAAGCCAAGCCGGAAGCCCCGGCTCAGTAAGAAGCTAATCAATCTATTTGCAGGCAAGCCCCTGCCATGTTATAAATGATTTGTCAGTGAGGAATTTTCCGTGTCAAAAACAAAGAAGCTAAGAATAACCCAGATTCATTCCACCATCGACCGTACCGAAAAGCAGAAGAGGATCGTCAGATCGCTGGGCATCAGAAAACTCTACCATACGGTGGAGCAGAACGATACCCCCCAGATCAGGGGGATGGTCAAAAAGATTGAGCATCTGCTGAAAGTGGAAGAGATCGCCGAAGGAGTCAAATAAGATGAAGCTTAACGATATCAGACCGGCCAAAGGTTCGGTCAAGAAAAGCAAGCGGCGGGGCTGCGGGACCGGCTCCGGACACGGCGGCACCTCCACCCGCGGGCACAAGGGGCAGAAATCCCGGGCCGGTTCGGGAGCCAAGGTCCCGGCCTGGTTCGAAGGCGGCCAGATGCCGCTGCAGCGCAGGCTTCCCAAGAGGGGCTTCACCCCGCTGAAGAGAATGGTCTACCAGCTGGTGGACATCTCTTCATTGGCCAAGATCTCCGGAGCCAAGGAGATCGATCCGGCCTACCTGGCCAAGAAGGGGCTGATAAAAAGCATCAAGAAGCCGATCAAGATCCTGGGCAAGGGCGAGCTGAAGAACGCTCTGACGGTCAAGGCCAGCGCTTTTTCCGACGGCGCCCGGAAATCGATAGAAGCCGCCGGGGGCAAGGCCGAGATAGCCGCATAGATACTCAATCCTATATTTCCTCAAAAGAATTTAATTGCCAATTTACAGTAATGGATTTGGGTGATGTTTGAAAAGATAAAAAATATATTCAATATCCCGGAGCTCAGGAGAAGGATCCTTTTCACCATGGCTCTGCTGGTGGTCTACCGTATCGGCGGCCACCTGCCCACCGCCGGCATCGACACCCAGGTCCTGGCCGAATTTTTCCGGGCCCAGCGTGGCACCCTGTTCGGGATGTACGACCTGTTCGTGGGTGGAAACTTAAGTCGGGCCACCATCTTCGCCCTGGGGATCATGCCCTATATCACCTCCTCCATCATCATGCAGCTGATGGGCGCAGTTATACCTTTCCTGGAGAAACTGCAGAGGGAGGGCGAGCAGGGGCGCAAGAAGATCAACCAGTACACCCGTTATGCCACGGTGGGCCTGGCGTTGGTCCAGTCCTACGGCATCTCGCTGTTCCTGGAGAGCTTGGCTCCCAACGGGGTCCCGGTGGTTCCCCATCCCGGCTTGGGATTCAAATTGCTGACAGCTGTCACTATGACCGCCGGCACTGTTTTCGTGATGTGGCTGGGGGAGCAGATCACCGAGCGGGGCATCGGCAACGGCATCTCCATGATAATTTTTGTGGGTTGCCTGGACGTCATTCCCGGCGATCTGCTTAATACCTATATTTCAGTGAAGGGCGGGGCCATCGGCATCATCCCCCTGACCCTGATCGGCATTCTGATGATATTGGTCACGGCCGCGGTGGTGCTGATGACCCAGGGAGCCCGAAAGATCCCGGTGCAGTATGCCAAGCGGGTGGTGGGCCGGAAAGTGTACGGCGGACAGAGCACTTATATTCCGCTGGGTTTCAATACCGCCGGCGTCATCCCCATCATCTTCGCTCAGAGCGTGCTGTCGTTCCCCATGACTCTAGGGACCTTCATCAAGGGAGAGTGGGCCCAGACCCTGATGGCCATGTTTTCGCCCGGGGCCTTTCTCTACAACCTGATCTATGGGCTGATGATCATCTTCTTTGCCTATTTCTACACCGCCATCGTCATCAATCCGGGCGACATGGCCGATAACATGAAAAAATACGGCGGGTTCATTCCCGGCATCAGGCCGGGCTCCAAAACCGCCGAATATATCGAGCGGATCCTCACCAGGATCACCCTGCCGGGGGCCATATTCTACGCCCTGATAGCAGTGCTGCCCACCATCCTGATGAATGCGGCCCATATCCCGTTCTACTTCGGCGGTACCACATTGCTGATCATCGTGGGGGTGGCCCTGGATACCCTGCAGCAGATAGAGTCCCACCTGCTGATGAGACATTACGAAGGCTTCATAAAGAAGGGCAAGATCTCCGGCCGATCCGGAAGGATGTAGCCCATGAGGATCATCCTGTTCGGGGCCCCGGGCTCCGGCAAAGGGACCCAGGCGGCTTTTATCAGCCGGGATTACGGGATACCGCATATCTCCACCGGCGAGATGCTCAGAGAGGCTGCCAGGAACGGGACAGAGGTGGGGCTAAAAGCCAGATCTTTCATGGACCGCGGGGCGTTGGTGCCGGACGAGGTGATGATCGAAGTAGTGGCCCAGCGGCTGGAAAAAGATGACGCAAATAAAGGATTTTTGCTGGACGGTTTCCCCCGGACGGTGGAACAGGCCGAAAAACTGGATGATATCTTAAAGCTCCGGGGAACCAGCATCGATGCCGTTCTCTGGCTGGAGGTGGACGACAGGGAGCTGGTGAAAAGACTGACCTCCCGCCGGACCTGCTCCAGATGCGGGGCGATTTTCAACCTTCTGTTTCAGGCCCCTAAAATCACGGACAGATGCGATAAATGCGAATCGGTCCTGGACCAAAGGGTGGATGATCAGCAGGCCACCGCGGAAAAAAGGCTGGAGGTTTACCAGCGGCAGACATCACCGCTGAAGGAGTACTACCTCTCGCGCGGCATTCTGGAAAAAATAGACGGCGCTAAAACCCCCGATGAAGTATACAGCTCTTTAAAAGAAACCCTATGGTCCGGGCGGAAATGATAATCATCAATAGCAGTTCCGATATCGCCAGGATCAGGGAGGCCGGTAAAATAATCGCCGGTCTGTGGGATGTTCTTAAAAATTCCGTTGCTCCGGGCATATCAACCCTGGAGCTGGACGAACTGGCTTGCCAGTTCATCAAACAGCGGGGCGGGGAGTGCGCCTTTAAGGGCTACCGCAACTATCCGGCCAACCTGTGCATTGCCATCAACCACGAGGTGGTTCACGGCATACCCCGGGCCGACCGGAAATTAAAATCAGGCGATCTGGTGGGAATAGACGTCGGGGTCCGCAAAGCAGGCTTCATCGCCGATGCCGCCCGGAGCTACCTGGTGGGCGCCAGCCCCTCGCCGGAATCATTGAAACTGATGGCGGTGACCCGGCAGTCGCTGGAGCTGGGAATAGATCAGGCCCGAGCCGGCAACAAGGTCACCGATATCTCCAAGGCCGTCCAGCGGACGGCCGAGAACGCCGGATTCTCGGTGGTGCGGGAACTGTGCGGCCACGGGGTGGGGGCCAGCCTCCATCAGGAGCCGGAGATCCCCAATTATTTCCGGCCCGGCCACAGCCCGGTGCTTAAAGCCGGGATGTCGCTGGCCATAGAGCCGATGA
The DNA here is from genome assembly GCA_018821925.1 of Candidatus Edwardsbacteria bacterium. Lineage (NCBI taxonomy): Bacteria > Candidatus Edwardsiibacteriota > Candidatus Edwardsiibacteriota bacterium. The sequence continues at coordinate 12,901 of JAHJLF010000052.1, read as the reverse complement.
TAAACACCGGCAAGGCCGAGGTGAAATTTCTGTCCGACGGCTGGACGGTGGTGACTAAGGACGGCAGCCTGTCGGCCCATTTTGAGGACACGGTGATAGTCACCGACGGAGACCCGGAGATAGTCACCAGATAGAACGATCAGCCGATAGCGATAACCAAATAACAATCAGTAACCAAGGAGTGCATGGCCAAACAGGAAGGGATACAGGTAGAAGGAACGGTGGCGGAAAATCTTCCCAACGCCACTTTCAGAGTGGAGCTACCCAATGGTCATAAGATACTGGCCCATATCTCCGGGAAAATGAGGATGCATTTCATCAAGATCCTTCCCGGCGACAAGGTGACGGTGGAGCTTTCTCCCTACGACCTGACCCGGGGCCGGATAGTATACCGTTTCAAGTAAAAAACAGTCCGTTAAGAATAAAGGGGAATGGGATAAAATGAAAGTAAGGGTTTCGATAAAAAAGATCTGCGAACACTGCAAAATGATCCGCCGCAAGGGGGTCTTAAGGATCATCTGCAAGAACCCCCGCCATAAGCAGAGACAGGGCTAGTTAAATTTTTAAGCGTTTATATTTAAGGAGGCAATAAGGTGGCCAGAATTGCTGGTGTTGATCTTCCCCGCGAGAAGCGGATAGAGGTAGGGTTAACCTATATTTTTGGTATCGGCCCGACGTCCGCCAAGAAAATACTTTCGGCGGGCAAGGTTGATCCCCATAAAAGGGTCAAGGATCTCACCGAGGACGAGGTGGGACGGCTGCGTTCCATCATCGAGGCCGAGCACAAGGTGGAGGGCACCAAGCGGACCGAAGTGGCCCTGTCGATCAAACGCCTGATGGAGATCGGTTGCTACCGTGGCTTAAGGCACCGCCGGGGCCTGCCGGTAAGGGGGCAGCGCACCAAGACCAACGCCCGGACCAGAAAAGGTCCCAAAAAGGCCGGGGTGGTCAAGAAGAAAGCCCCGCCCAAGAAGTAGCGGTTTTCCAGGAACAATATTCAGCAGTTAACACTTTCGATATAAAGGGGAAAAATGGCTGAGGATAAAAAAAGCCAAAAGAAAAAAGAGAAGAAGATAGAGTCGGCCGGGATAGCCCATATCCAGTCGACCTTCAACAATACCATCGTCACCATCACCGACAAGAACGGCAATGTGATCGCCTGGGCCTCGGCCGGCAAGGCCGGGTTCAAGGGGTCCCGCAAATCCACCCCCTTTGCCGCCCAGGTGGCCGCCGAGAGCTGCGCCAAGATCGCCCTGGGGCTGGGCATGCAGCGGGTGGAGGCCTGGGTCAAGGGCCCCGGCGGCGGACGGGAATCGGCCATCCGCTCTTTGCAGGCGGCCGGACTCAACATCAGCGTCATCCGCGATGTCACTCCGGTGCCGCATAACGGCTGCCGGGCCCCCAAGAGGAGACGGGTCTAAACTGCCGACCCAGGGATAATTTTCAAGGAAATTATTAAGGAGGTTTTTTACATAGATGGCCAGATATACGGACGCTAGATGCAAACTGTGCCGCCGCGAGGGCACCAAGCTGTTTTTGAAGGGCGAGCGCTGCAATTCCGCCAAATGCGCTTTTGAGAAGAGGAGCTATCCTCCGGGCGAGCGCGGCAAAGAGATCAACCGGAAGCCTTCGGGCTATGCCATCCATCTTCGGGAAAAGCAGAAGGTGCGCCGCATCTACGGTATCCTGGAACGCCAGTTCCGGGGATACTTTGACAAGGCCTCCCGCATGAAGGGCGTCACCGGCGAGAACCTGCTGTCGCTGCTGGAGAGGCGGATGGACAACGTGGTCTTCAGGATGGGGATGGCCCCCTCCCGCTCGGCCGCCCGCCAGCTGGTGGGCCACAAGCATTTTCTGGTGAACGAGAAGGTGGTGAACATCCCCTCCTACCTGATCAAGCCGGGGGACGTGATCAAGGTCAAGGACAAGAGCAAGGAGAACATTATCATCAAGGAATCTCTGGATAAGAATAAAAGCCGAGCCCTGGTCTCCTGGCTGAAGTACGAGCCGGCCACCATGAGCGGCAGCCTGCTTAACGTGCCGACCCGGGACACCATAGGATTGCCGATTAACGAGCAGTTGATCATCGAGCTCTATTCCAAGTAGGCCTTAACTGCCTGGCTGGCCGCTGGTAAAAAAGCGGCGGGCTCAACCTTCAACCGTTAAACAAGGGGGCAGACTTAACCATGAGATGGAAAAGTTTACAGATGCCGAAAGGCATTATCATAGATGAAGCCAGCAACAACGACACTTTCGGCCGCTTTACCGCCGAACCCCTGGAGCGCGGCTACGGCTTGACCCTGGGCAACGCCCTGCGCCGGGTTCTGCTGTCCTCCATAACCGGATCGGCAGTGGTGGCGGTCAAGATCGAGGGCGTGCTGCACGAGTTCTCCACCATCCCCGGCATCATGGAGGATGTCACCGAGATCGTGCTCAATCTGAAGCAGCTCAGGATCCGGCTGCATTCCGAGCATCCCAAGACCGTCTACCTGAAGGCCCAGACCAAGGGCCGGATCACCGCCGCCCAGATCGAGGGCGACCCCGATGTGGAGATCCTGAACCCCGAGCTGCACCTGGCCACCCTGTCCGAGGACGGCAGCCTGAAGATGGAGCTGACGGTGGATCACGGCCGGGGATACGTTCCGGCCGAGGTGTTCCGCAAATCATACAATACCATCGGGCTGATCCCGCTGGATGCGGCCTTCTCCCCGGTCTCCAAGGTGAACTTCCACGTGGAGAACTGCCGGGTGGGCGAGCGCACCGATTACGACCGCCTGATACTGGAGATCCACACCGACGGCTCCATCAAGCCGGACATGGCGGTATCCTACGCCGCCAAACTGCTGCAGGACCACATCGGGCTGTTCCAGTCCTTTGGCGACAAACCCGACGAACTGCGCGAAGATGCGGTGGATAACGACATGCTTAAGATGCGGGATATGCTCAACAAGCCGGTGGAGGAGCTGGAGCTGTCGGTCCGCTCGGCCAACTGCCTGAGAGCCAATAATATCAACACTCTGGGCGACCTGGTACAGAAGACCGAGAGCGAGATGCTCAAATACCGTAATTTCGGACGCAAATCATTGGCCGAGCTGTCGGTGATCCTCAAGGCCATGAGCCTGAGCTTCGGAATGAAGGTTGACCAATTCCTGGAAACCAAGAAGAAATCCAAGTAAACAACATTTTTCGACTACTTTTCTTAAGTAGAATGGAGATCAATGAGACACCGTAAAGATACCGTCAAATTAGGCCGCACCCGGTCCCACCGGGCCGCATTGGTCAGCAACATGGTGACCTCCCTGTTCAAGTACGAGCGGATAAAGACCACCATCACCAAGGCCATGGTGATCCGGCGCGATGCCGAGCATATGATCAGCATAGCCCAGAAGGGCACCCTGGCCGCCCGGCGCCAGGTGGCCACCGTGGTCAAGGACCAGACGGTGCTGAGGAAGCTGTTCGACGTCATCGTTCCCCGGATGAAGGACAAGAAATCAGGCTTTATCTCCATCGTCAAACTGTGGCCCCGCCACGGCGACGCCGCCCTGCTGGCCCAGATGGAGCTGTTCGGCGCCCCGGCCAAGGTGAAGCCCGAGGAGGCCGAGAAGAAGGCCAAGGCCGCACCCAAGAAGAAGGCCGAAAAGAAGGAAGAGGGCGAGAAGAAGGAAAAGGCCCCCAAGGCCAAGAAGGAAAAGCCGGAAAAGAAGGCCGCCAAAAAAGAAGCCAAGAAGGCGGAGTAATATCCTTTGAATAATACGGGCGCAAGGTGATTTTCACCTTGCGCCTTTTTTATTTTTGGTGTAGTATTACTTCTATCGTCGGGTTAGCTTGCGGTAAGAGTTATACCGAATATATTACTTAGCAGTCGTATTTAGGGGGCTGAAAGTTTTAACAGAGCTGAATGCGGCAATGGTTACTATTAAGTAATGAGGAAAGGAAAATGTGATGAAAAAACTTGCATTTATACTAGCCGTGTATGGTTTTATACAGCCAATTATTTTAAACACGTTTGGGATTCTGCAACGCCTAAAAAATCCAATTGATTTACAAATCGCGAAGAATGAACCATTCACTTTCGTATACAGAAGTCTATTGTTTAGTTTATTGACAACTATACCATATGTAATTATTTTATGTATTGTTTACTTCAATGTTAGAGAAGGGAAAAAGGGAAATATTCGTTATCCTCATAAATTTGCCACAATTTTAACAATGGTCACAATATTATGTTACACGTCTATTCTTAGTTTCATGGATTATTTTTGTCAGTTCTATGGGTTTTCTAGTTACCATTTTATGATACTATTTGGAATAATACCGATAACCTCAATAGGGTTAGTATTCATGATCTATTTTATTGGTATAGCTATCGAAAGGAAGCAGAATTGCCGTGTCGATGAAACAAAGTAGCTATAACAATTTAACAATTAACTAGATGATTATGTATGACCGGACTCCCTCGCAAGGTGATTTTCACCTTGCGCCTTTTTAATGTGTCAAATGATAAAAATAATCAAAACTTGAATATATCTATCCGGAGCTTTCTGGGGGCAGTAATGTTACTTTCTTGTGACCAAGAAAGTAACCAAAGAAGTCTTAACCGCCCAGTTGCGCGGCGGGCAGGGCGTTTGCTCCGGCATTTATTGGACCAGAGCCGGCAGAAAGCAGATAACGCAATGAATGCTTTTTCGGAGCTGCAGCAATACCGCTCCACTGAAGGCGGGGACCAGAAAGCCTGAAAATTTGTGCTTATCGGAAAGTCGCGTTAGCTCTGCTACTGAATAAAGAAGGCCGTAAAGAATTTGGCACTGTTTGAGCGAAGCGAGTTTGTCAAATTTAGGCCGACGCTTTAGGGCTGACGAGCAGAGGTTCAGCGACGAGCTTTTTTCTTTTTGGTTCTTTTTCGTTTTGGCGGGACAAAAAAGAAAAAGAACTATCAAATGCTTTAGTCTGGGGTTCCATTTTATCCGGGCATAGCCGTGGGATCGTTAACTGCGCAAGGTGATTTTCACCTTGCGCCTTTTTGTTTTTTCGGGTATCATTAACCACAATATGATGAAAACCAGTCTCCATAGATCGCTGATATCCGGCCTTTTCCTGCTGTTGCTGGCGGCTCCGGCCTTGGCCCAGGTCAAGGGGATGTGGGTGGTACGCTATTCCCTGACCTCGCCCCAGAACGTCAAGAAGATAGTAGCCGAGGCCCACAAGGCCGGGGTCAACAACCTGTTCGTTCAGTTCTACGCCCGGGGCGAGGCCTATTACGACTCCAAGCTGGTGCCCACCGCCGACTGCGTGACTAGGAATTTCGACCCGCTGGCCCTGATGGTCAAAGAATGTAAGGCTAAGGGAATAAAGATCCACGCCTGGATAAACGTCTATTTCGTGTGGTCGTCGGACCGCAGGCCGCGGGACGGACGCCATGCCTACTACAGGGACGACAGTTGGTTTGCTGCCGATCCCCAGGGCCGGAGTTTAAAAGACTATTCCCAGAAGGAGCTGGGTCAGAAAAATCTGGAGGGGGTCTACCTTTCGCCATCCAGCCCGGAGGTGAAGACCTACCTGAGGGAGCTGGTGAGGGAGATCCTTTTTAAATACGATGTGGACGGCATCCACCTGGACTATGTCCGGTACGGCAGCATCAATTATTCCTACGACGTCTCCAGCCGCACCAGCTTCTACAACCAGTACAAGGTGGACCCCTTCGCCCTGCTGGACGGGAATCGCGCCCTGGAGCCGTATTGGGCGACCTGGCAGCAGTGGCGGATGTACCAGATATCCGACCTGGTGGCTCAGTTGAAGTTCGACATTGTTAAATTCAACCCCTGGGTGCAGTTGTCAGCGGCGGTCAAGCCCGATCCCGACGAGGCCCGGCTGTCGTTCGGACAGGACTGGCCGGCCTGGCTGGAGAACCGCTGGGCCGATTTCGTGGTGCTGATGGACTATTCCACCAACACCGGCACCGTGGTGCGGCTGGCCCAAAAGGCCGTGGCCTACAAGGGGCAGGGCCAGGTCTATGTGGGGTTGGGGGCCTGGCGGGACAGCATGGACGGGCTGATGGAGAAGATACGGGCGCTGCGCAAGGCCGGGATCAACGATATCGTGCTGTTCTCCTATGACGGGCTGGCCCAGCGCAAGATAAGCTTCGAGATGCTGAAGCACCGGGGATTTTAGGTATTTTGATGAAATTAACGCCTGTCGTCATAAACGGCAGGCGTTTTATTTATATCTTGCTTTTATTCGGCCCGGAGGGTAAAATTACAGTATGAAAAGAATATCAGTCATCGCCCTAATTCTAATATCTATTGCGATTGGTCTACCCTGCCTGGCCGGGGGAATAGACATCGCCCGGCTAAAATACGGCGGGGGCGGGGATTGGTACAACGACCCCGATGAGGAGACCAATCTGCTAAAGGAATACTCCGCCCGTACCGGGCAGGAGGTGGATCCCGCTAAATACAACATTTCGGCCAACGACGACCAGCTGTTCTCCCATCCCTTTTTATTCATCACCGGGCACGGCGAGATAAAATTCACCGAACGGGAGATCAAAAGGCTCCGCCGGTACATCGAATCCGGGGGGTTCATCTATGCCGACGATGATTTCGGCATGGACACCACCTTCCGCCGGGAGATGAAAAGGATCCTGCCGGAATGTTCTTTACAGGAACTGCCCTTCACCCACCCCATCTACAACTGCTATTACGACTTCAGCGGCGGCCTGCCCAAGATCCATGAGCACGAGAAGGGCCGACCGGTGGGCTACGGGGTATATTTCCAGGAGAGGCTGGTGCTGTTCTACAGCTTCAATACCAATATCTCCGATGGCTGGACCAACGCCCATAACGACCCGCCGGAGGTGCGGGAGCAGGCCATCAGGATGGGGATAAACATCCTGTGGTATGCCGTGACAAATCCGTAAATATCCTACAGGCCTAACCCTTATACCGTCCCCTCCTTGATCAAGGAGAGCCTGCACTGAGCCGTGCAGATTATTATAAGTTAGCGAAGTGGGATAAAGGGGTGGTCAGATAGGTGTATGATTTTATGATCAAAAGATCATTATGTTATTTTAAAATATTTATGCACAAATGCCGTGCACAAAGGAAGAGGCCTGAAAGCCTGGATTCCTTCCTTCGAAGGAATGACAGGTAAGGCACTTAATTAAAACGGTTAAAATGGACCAAAGAAGAGATAATATAGATTTAAAAACAGCCCTTCAGGGTATTTATCGGAGGCAGCGGTTTGTAAGCACGATAAATATATTGATTGCTTCATTATATATCGGCTTAGGCTGGCTGTTCTTGCTGCATCTGGCCGACTGGATGCTTGTTCTGCCATCGGCGGCCAGGTTTATTTTATCATTCGCCACTGTGTTGGCCTTGCCGGTCCTGGCGATATATCTCCTGTTCTTAAGGCTGCGCCCGGCGGATTACCGCAAGATATCTTACGAAATCGAAAAAGCCATCCCGGAACTGAAACAGGAGATCTCCACTGCGGTACAGTTCGGCCTGGGTAAGGAAAACCGGGAAAATTATTCCCAGCAGCTGATAGCCGACCTTATTCAACGGGCAGGGGAGAAGCTGAAAGGGATCCAGGGCGGGAGTATTTTTCCGGTTAAGGCATTGCCTCTCGGCAAGCCTACAGTTTATATGCTGATAGTTCTGGTCATCGGCAGCCTGATCAGACCGAGTGAGATATGTATAAGCCTGGAGCGATATATGTCGCCCGACGGGGTCATCGGCCAATGGGACGGGATAGGGATCAGCCCCGGAGATGTCCGGGTGGCCAGGGAAAACGAAATACTGGTCGATGTCGTCAATCCGGGTCGTACAACGGGTAGGATAGAGTGGCGGGGAGACGCCAATGGCTCGGCTCCCATGACCATCACCGAGGGAAAGCTGGCGGCCAAGATCAAGGATATACGAACCCCGCTTTCCTACCGCATATTGCTGGGACGCCGACAGAGCCGGTTTTATCGGATAGACTGCTACACTCCGCTGCTGCTGTCGGATATCAGGCTCAAGATAACACCTCCAAGATATACCGGCTTTCAGGTCCGGCAGATGGAGAACCAGGGGGATATCACCGCCATCAGGGGATCCAGAGTTGATATATCGGCTGTCTCCACTCTGCCCTTAGAAGAGGCCCGGCTGTTGTTTGACCGGAGCGGACAGAAGGAGGTGGCGATATCCGAAGGCCGACAATTGTCGGTAAGTTTTTATATCGGCAGAAACGAAAAATACAACATTTGGGGCCGAACCGCCCAGGGGGACACCTTCGTCAACTCGGCAGGATATCGGATAACCTGCCTGGATGACGAGGTTCCGGAGATAGAGATAATCTTCCCGGAGAACGATATCATGCTGGGCGAGGGCATGAAGGTATCATTAATCGGCGCGGCCAGCGACGATTTCGGTCTCTCGGCGGCAAGGCTGGGATACATCAGCAGCGGCCGGCAAAAAAATACAGAGATCAATCGCTGGCAAAAATACCCTGAGGATGCCGTGGTGGAATATGTCTGGGACGTCGGCCGTCTGGATGTCCTGCCGGGCGATTCGGTTACCTACTGGCTGGAGGCCCTGGATAACGATGCAGTGTCGGGACCCAAGCTAGGGCGCAGCCGGGTTCAGATAATAAGGGTTCCCACTATAGAGGATATTTACCGCTCGCTGGCCCAGGCCGATTCCACGGTGATGGAAAAGATCGGACAGACCGAGGAGCCACGCAATCAATTAAAAGAGGAGATCGACAAACTGGCCCAGAGCCTAAAAGAAGCCAGGAAGATCGACTGGCAGCAGCAGGCAGCGGCCGAGCAGGTGTTGAAAAAACAGCAGGAGCTGGCGGAACAATTAGAGCAAGCCCTGGAGCAGGCGGCCGAAAATCTAAAACAACGGGAGAACAAATGGAGCTTCGATCCGGAGACCATGGAGAAGCTGGCTCAGCTGCGGGAGCTGTTCGATCAGGTGGCCACCGACCAGATGCGGCAGGATATGGAGCGGCTGAGGCAGGCCCTGGACAAATTAGACAAGCAGGAGGTCGGCCGGGCCCTGGATAACCTGAAACTGTCACAGGAGGATTTCAAGCGGCAGCTGGACCAGACCATGGAGCTTTTGAAGGAGCTGCGGCAGGAACAGCAGATGGAGAAGCTGGACCGCCAGCTGCAGGACCTGGCCCAACGACAGAAGGACCTGAAGGAGAGGACAGAGAGCCGCCCGAATGATGGCCTCAATAAACGGCTGTCGTCCGAGCAGAAACAACTGGCGGAGGACCTGAAGAAGATATCAAATGAGATGCAGGAGCTGGCCCGGGAGTTGAAGGAGTCTAACCGGGAGGCTTCACAGAAGCTGAGCGAAAACTCCGATCGCCTGCAGCAGAAGCAGACTGGTCGGAAGATGGAAAAAGCCTCTCAATCGCTGTCCGAGAATAATAATTCACAGGCGGCCGACTTGCAGAAACAGGTGCTGTCGGAGCTCTCGATGATCTCCGCCGGCATGCAGAGCGCCCGCAGCAGCATGCGGCAGGCTAAAAATAAGGCGGCGGCCAAGGCCGTCCAGCAAAGGGCCAGGGATCTGCTGGACCTTTCCCGGCAGCAGGAAAGCCTGAACCAGAGCGCGGCCAATGCGGCGGCCAACCAGAACGATCTGGCCAACCAGCAGCAGATAATACAGCGGCAGGCCGAACGGATAAGGCGGGAGCTGGACAACATGGCCCGAAATAACATGCTGCTGTCCCCCCGTTCCCAGCAGATGATGCAGGAGGCCGCCAGGCAGATGGGCCAGGCCGCCCAGGCCCATTCGGAGGGCCGCGGGGACCAGGCCCAAAAGGGCGGCCAGAAGGCTCTGGCCTCGCTCAACGGCGCCGCCATCAGCCTGATGGAATCATCCGGCAGTTCGGGCGGCGGCTCCGGCGATATGATGCAGGACCTTTCCGGCCTCTCCGGCCAGCAACAGGCCGTCAACCAGGGCACCAGTTCCCTGCTGCCCATGCCCCAGGAGGGCGGGGGACAGATGTCGCAGCAGGCCCGCAGCCGGATGTCCCGGCTGGCCGCCCAGCAGGAGGCGGTCCGGCAGGGCATGGAGGAGTTCGGTCAAAAGTACGGCGGCCGTCGGGACAAAGCCGGAAGGCTGGACAACCTGGTGGAGGAGATGAAACAGGTAATCGAGGACCTTAAGAAACAGCAGGTCAGCCGCCAGACGATAGAGAGGCAGGAGAAAATACTGACCCGGATGCTGGACGCCCAGCAGTCTTTAAAAGAGAGGGATTTCTCCAGGGAGCGCCAGGCCGAAAGCGGCCGCCTGCCGGAGAACAGCTATCGTCCGCCGAATACGGATAAGGGGAAATGGACCCCGCAGGGTCTGCCGGCCTGGAAGAACTGGCGGCAGGAGTATTATCCGCTGGAATATAAAGAAATATTGGAGGAGTACTTCAGATTGCTGGGACAATGAAAATAAAACTTAATTTGCTGATAGTGCCGGCCATATGCCTGGCCATCTTTGCGGCCCAGGGACAGAAGCCCCAACGCTTTGACCAATCAACCTGGCAGAAGGCGGTGGTACACTTGAGGGAAGGCAACCGGGAGGCGGCTTTGGAGCAATTCAAGATATCGCTGGGCGGCAAGCCCGACCAGGAGATGACCCGGCAGGCCGGGCGAATATTGCAGCAATCGGAGGCCACCAACCAAGCTGAGGCCATCTATCTTTGGGGCCGGAAGGCCCTCAAAGAAAAAAACCTCTTTGCTTACGAACTGGGCGAGCTTTTTCAGCAGCAGTTGAAATACCGGGAGGCGGCGAGGGAGTTTGCCCGGGCCTTGAAACAACAGCCGGGAAGGGCCATGGGAAAATTCGAGGAGCTTTCCCTGCAGGCCGGATATAAGGCCGTCGCCGTCCTGGCCGAAAATGAGGTGGATGCCGAAACGGATGATGGCAGATGGCTGCTGGGAGAACTTTTTCGCAAGTCCGGAGATTATCAAAGGGCTTGGCATTATCACAAGAAAATAAAGGACGGAAAACGCCTGCGAATGGCGGTCGGCCAGCTGGCGGCCCAGCCCGGCCCGGATATCACGATAGCTATATCGGTCATTGCCGAATATCTGGAGGGAGAGAGGGTCGATAGAATATACTGGGAGATTAAGCTGTCCGAGTTATATCTTACTAAAGGCGATCATCAAAAGGCCGAGAAAATGTTGATCTCATTATCCGACAAAAAAATACCCCAGGCCCAGTTGGACTTGGCCGGGCTTTGGCTGAGACATAAGAACGAGCCCCGCCAGGCCATGGCTCTGATAGACAATCAGAAAAAATACTGGCCCGATTCATTGAAGATCGAGGGCGATTTCACCGTCTGTCTTTGTCTGATGGCCCTGAGCGATTGGGAGCGGGCCGGGGACAAATGCGCCGGGCTGGCTGAGGGGATGCATCAACCGAAGATAAAACAGCGGGGATATTATCTTTTAGGAGAGATAAAACTGGCCAGGAACCAGCCGGACGAGGCCCTGAAATATTACGGACAGGCGGCCCGGGCCGACCAGGAAGGGGCATATGCCAACGATGCCCTGGCCAGGATACTATTGATTTCCCAGTCCAAAACTGATAAAATCTCTGATGTCGAGTTGCTGGGCCGGGCGATGGCTTTCAAATATCAGGGCGATCAGGTCCGGGCCGGAAAAACTTTCGCCCAACTGGCCGACTCGGGCTCGGGCACCATGGCCGGGGATCTGGCCCTGACCGAACTGGCGGAGATGGATTTCGTTCAGGGGAGTTTCAACCAGGCGATTGATAGGCTGAAGAGGCTGGCGGAAAACACTTCCGACACTATTACCGCGGCGAACGCCTATTACCGGATGGGCCGGATATATTTCCATCAGATCAAACAGAAAAAAGCGGCTCTGGAGTGTTGGCGCTTGGGAATCATAAAATATCCCAACACCTCGTGGGCCGAGATGATGCGCCAGGAGATGGAATCCGGGCAGGCTCAATAGAAAAAACAGATCAATCATAAAATATCAGGAGGCAACCATGAGTTTAGTACCGATAGTGATCGAGCAGAGCGGCAGGGGGGAGCGGGCCTACGATATCTATTCCCGGCTGTTAAAGGAGCGGATAATATTTATCGGAATGCCCATAGATGATATCATCTCCAACCTGATAATTGCCCAACTGCTGTTTCTGGAGGCCGACGACCCCGAGAAGGACATCTTTCTCTACATCAACTCTCCCGGTGGCGGGGTCTCCTCGGGGCTGGCCATCTACGACACCATCCAGTACATCAAGCCGGATGTGGTGACCATCTGCATGGGCATGGCCGCCTCCATGGGGGCCCTGCTGCTGTCCAGCGGCGCCAAGGGGAAGCGCTTCGCCCTGCCCAATGCCCGGGTGATGATCCATCAGCCGCTGGGCGGGGTGTCGGGCCAGGCGACCGACATCGAGATCCACGCCAAGGAGATCCTTCTGATCAGGGAGCAGTTGAACAGGATCCTGGCCGATCATACCGGCCAGCCGGTGGACAAGATAGCCAAGGATACTGATCGGAACTTCTGGATGTCCTCCGATGAGGCCAAGGAATACGGGATAATAGATGATATCATGAAGACCAGGAACCAGCTGCCTAAAAAGTAAAAATATTTGACTTTTCAATTATATATCTGATATAATTACCATCTTTGAAGAAGTCTTAGGCACGGTAGCCTACCCGGGAGGAGTCCCGCCATGGCGGGACCGGCAGTTCAAATAATAATTAGCCACGGTAGCTTCTGATGTGGAGCACCCCGATGAAATCGGGGGTGGCGGCAGTTCAAAAACAACAATTAAGCCACGGTAGCTTCTGATGTGGAGCACCCCGATGAAATCGGGGGTGGCGGCAGTTCAAAAACAACAATTAAGCCACGGTAGCTTCTGATGTGGAGCAC
>JAHJLF010000051.1 GCA_018821925.1 Candidatus Edwardsbacteria bacterium | reverse complement strand
TTTTTATTTTTTCTTTCTGCTTTCTGCTTTCTGCTTTTCGATTTATTTCTCTGCCTATCTTTTAAAATATTCCCGCAAATTTTTAGCCGCCTCCGAGGATGGATCTATGGCCGCGCCCTTCCTCCAATAGCCTACTGCCTTCTCCCGATTTCCCCGTTTCATCTCGATTATCCCCAGCCGGTTGTAGGGCCAGGCGTCGCCGAGGGATACCTTGGTGGCCGTGATGTAAAGCTTTTCGGCTTCTTTAATCTTACCCTGGGTCTCCAGCACATAGCCCCAGTTGCAGTAGGTCAGCCCCAGGTTGACGTCATATTTGACCGCTTGCTTATAGGCTGCAATGGCTTGGTCAATTTTTCCCTGCCGCAGATACACATTGCCCAGGTTGTTATACAATATGCCGTTTTGGGGATCGTTGCGCAGGGCTGCCTTGAACTGTTTCTCGGCCTGCTCCGGCATATTCCGGTTGAAGAAATAGTTTCCGGCCAGAACGTAGGGCATCCTGGCCAGGGGATCCTCCCTGAGCTTGGCCTCCATTTCCTTTAAGAATATCTCCGGCGGCAGGTTCAGATCGGGCAGGGCCGGGTTGATCGGGGAAATATAGGCCTGGATCAAATCCTTATATTTTTCGCTTTTCCGAACATAGATCAGGCAGGCGTCGTCCCAGAAGACCAGCGCCCAGTTCCGGCTGTCTATCAGATAGCGGTTGAAGGCCTCGAACTGGGCCACCTGGCCGCTCAGGCTGTAGGGCAGGAATATCCAGTCTATCTGATACTTGTCCAGAAGCTGTAGCTGTCCCCCGAAGATCCTGAACTGGTCCTGCATCACCTGGGTGTTCATATAGGGGGTAATCCTGCCGTCTACAAAAACCGGAACCTCCTTCCATAAAAGGTACCCGCCGATATCAAAATCATTGAAGACCCGGGATTCGCCCCGGTGCTGTTTGAGGAACTCCACTCCCCGCTCGGAGTTCATCCGGGGCCGCCAGTCCAACTTGAACCTCTGCCACAGATGCTGCCCGCTGCGCTGAAACAGTCCCGCGCCAATCAAAATCACTAGAATCAACAATGCTAATATTACATTGTCCGACACTTTGAACTTTAAACTTTGAACTTTAAACTTTGAACTTATTGTGTCCACCGCCCCCTGCCAATTTACTGCGGTAAAGGGAAAAGACAGCCAGACCAAAAACCACAGGTATCTGGTGACCCAAAAGGTCTGATAAACAAAAACGGTGTACAGCAGCCATTCGGAGAGCCGGGTCTTTTTTATGTTAAGAAGCAGGCCCAGGCCCGAAAAAGCTATCCAGATAAGGCCGTAAATGACGAACGGTTCGCGGGAGAAGCCCGGGGATAAAAGCGGCTGGTATTCCAACACGGATTTCCAGATGAATATGTCAAACTCCTTGGTAGCCGGATCGGTAAAGAGCTTTAAGACGTCTGTGGTTAACCCGAACCCGTAAGGGGTAAGCCCCGTGGCCAATAAAGCCAGCAGGAATGCGGCCGCCGACCATTTTAGAAAACCCCACTCTTTATTTTTAATTCCGGCATGTAATCCGTCTATCAGGGTTAACCCGTATAGCCCCAGGCCGATGATATAGCCCAGATGCATATTGGCCCAAACCACGAACATACCCGCCGTGCTTACAAGGAATATCCATTTTTTTATCCGGCCGGAACGGAAAAGCTCCAGCAGGTAAAGCGATAAAAGAAAGAATGCAAAACTGATCACCTGTATTCTCTCGGCAAAAGCATGGTTTAAAACCAGCAGAGCCAGTGCAGAAGTCAACAGGGCAGTAAAAGGCGATGCCCCCCTCAACCTCATGATCTGCAGGCCGAGGAAAAAGGCCAGGGCCAGGGCCAGCGCCTTGAATAAAACAATGCCACCAATGCCCCACAGCAGGTACAGGCCGTAGAACAACAGGCTGGAAAGCCATTCGTGGAATGGCCAGGGCTGACCGTAGGCAGTGTGGCTCCAGATATCAACCGTTGGAGCATGTCCGGTCTGGGCCACATAACGACCGGTAGCCAGCATGATGTACAGGTCGGGGTCCGAGGCCGGGTAGATGGCGGCGGCCAGGACCAAGCCAATGACAACAGCAAATACAGCCATCCATTGCCAAGTGCGACTTATTATAGGTACCTTTATTTCAGTTTTATTTTTCATTGTTTTTAAACACATTCGGCGTCGGATATTTTTTTCGATAACTGAATATATCGGTTTTTTTAATTATTTGATTTATCAGGCAATTAGTATGCCTGACCAGAAGGAACCTTTCGCGCGGATAGCCCCCGATCCTCATTTTGCTCAACTCTGCGGTCTGGCCCAAATTTACTTTGTCAAATTTATTTTCGATGGAAAACCTTATTATCGCCAGCAAAAGATTATTGTATATGCTGTACTCTTCATTCGATTGATCGTTAAATCCGCCAAAAAGAAAATACAGATACCGCCCTTGGGGGACCAAGAAGGCCCAGGCTAAGACAGAGTTATCTAATTCCAGGCCTAAAATATAATTTTTGCCAGGAAATTTTGTAAAAAATTGCCGGGGCAAAACAATTGAGCGATATCTCCGGGCAACATCTACATATAAAGAATATGTTTTTTCATCAAGCCTGTCGGGCGGGATGATGGAAGGCCTTAAATTACTTCCCATTCTCAGACTATCCGCTATTCTGGATTTATAATCTGAACGGAAGCTCTCTAGGTATTGGGCAAAAGAACTCCACCGGATGTCGAAATCAACCGTAGGAAAGTGTCTTCGCCATGACCAGCCCTTGACTTCCGGCCCCCGTTCTCGAAGCCCGCTTATCAACTGGAAACCTCCGCGGAAACAATTCATTGCCTCAGCAACATCTTTTACCCGGCCGGCATCAGAGAACCCCGGCATGGTGCTGAACGGAATTGGCAGGGAACAGACTGTCGCTGGTCTATGTACGGTAATTGGCCCCAAGGTAAAAGGAAGCATTGGTTGGCACACGGGTCCAGCCAGCGGTTTTTCTCCGGGTTTTTCCAGCCAAAAATAATTTTGTTTAAGGGGGCTGCTCAAAAACAGATGCTGAAGAATGCACCTCTTGCTAAAAACATCCTGTTCTGGATAGGCCTGATCCCACTCTTGGGGAAGATCATCCGGGCAATTATATATTTTTATCCCGCCGTTATTTTTTAAAAGCGCTGACATATATCATTATTGAGTTGGATAGATGCGGTATATATTCCACCGGTCCGTCATATTTAAAAGATATTTTATGAAAACCGGCATTGGCGAGCCAGGATTTTATATTCCCCTGGGGATACCTTCTTAATCTTTGGTTCTGATCATCACCGGGCCGGGGCAACAGATATTTTCTGCTTTTAATGATACCTGTATTTCGGCTTGCCAGCCAGGGATAATAACCCTGCCGGGATAGTATATAAATCGGCCAAAAGGGCAGTTCCCAAAGCGAGTGCTGGCGCAAGGCGGACAGCAGTAGCATACCTCCGGGTTTTAAAACCCCGGCAAGCTGATGGATCTGACGTTCGGGATCGTCAGCCGTCTGCATAACGCCTAAAAATAGAGCTGCGTCAAAAATATTTGGCTTTAGCGGCAACAGCGATGCATCACCGCCAATCAGCTGGCAATCAGCATAATGTCCCCGTGTTTTTACTGACCTAAGTTCGTTAATAGAGAAGTCAAGCCCCATTATTCGATGCCTTAGTTTGGTCAGTTGCTCAATATTTATGCCCGGCCCGCATCCGATATCTGCTATCAACAGTTTTTTACCAGCAGAATATTTCCTTAGGCCGGATTCGATAAATCTTTTTTGGTTTTCAATAATATACTCGTACCACCAGCTTGCCTTTTGCCAATCCGGAATATTCTCAGTTGCCAGCCGGTCAAATCTATTATGCCAGTATTTTTCCAAACTATTCAAAACCCACCTTAATTATTTTGCAGTTTTCCTGAAAAACCGGGGAAAATATTCCCCCTGCGTTTAATTTTTAACAAGAGTAGGTTCCTTACATGCCGCAACTCCGGCTGGCAATCCCTGATATCGAATATTTTTGCCGTATTGCTTGGGGTGCGCAATGACCTTGTAAACGAATTTCGCCAAGGCATCAATCGTTCCTTGATCCATTCATCAAAATAGACCCAGTAGAAGCCCGGCTCAGCAATCTTGATATCTGAGGGTCGGGATCCCATAGCCATTTCAACGGCAATTTCGGCCAGGCTGACCCCGGCCATTTGCGACACCCTCTGTCCCAGTCCGTAGCGGGGATTAAACTCTATGAACTGGAACTCCCCAGTGTTCCAGTTGCGCATGAATTCGATATCGCAAATGCCGGAATAATTTATTTGTTTCAAAAATTTTACCCCGGCGTCATAAATCTCCTGATGATATATGGTCCTGATCACCACTCCGCTTCCGTAGGGTTGGGGATTGGCCTTGAGTTTCTGGGCCAGGCAGACGGCATAGGGCGTTCCATCCTTTACCGCCGCACCGAATAGGAATTGGTTGTAATCAACCCCGGGTATCACTTCCTGTATCAACGGCTTGAAACCAAGATCGGTTGTTTTATCACAGGCGTTATTCAACTCCCGGTCATTGTTGGCTAAAATAACCTTTTCCCCCAGAGAATCCCTGAACAGCATGGATTTGGTGGAATATCTGGCCTTCACCACCACCGGGAATTTGATATTTTTTGCCGGCTCATTATTTTCGTCCAATATCGAGCTTTGGGGTATGGCTATCCCGGCAGACACGGCCATTTGCAATTGGTTCCATTTGTCCAACAGCGCGGTGATCTCTTCAACCTGGCAATCTAGCATTTTGTACTGCGGGGACAATTCTTTTTTATTCTGAGACAGCCATTTCCCGTACCCCTCGCTGGCCCCGATTATCACCTTATCCCCCGTAACCTCGCCGGCTTCCTTCAATAGACCGGCCATTAAAACATCCGGAGCATCCTGGGGTAATGGCAGCACAATGCCTTTTACACCCCTGGTATACAGGGCGATGTCGCTTTTCAAGTGACCCACTACCACTACGCTATACCCCGCTTCGAGCAGTTCGCGGGCCATTTCCAAACCCAGAAAATTGCCTTCCAATATGAATACCGTAGGCTTCGTTCCGTTGTTCAAATTTAAACTCTTATTGCATTACAAATTTCGGTTTATCAAACGAAAATTCCATCTCCATGGGCACGAAATAGGCTCCGGCACCTTCAACAATCAAGATGTCCCCAATCTCCAGCTCCGGCAGTTTGGCCCCGGCAAATAGCCGATCCCAGGGCATGCAGGTGGGGCCAACGATATCATAGGATTTTTTATTTCCTGTATCGTTCTTTCCCGGAACTGAGACCCTCCGGGTCTCGCCTACTAACGGCCCGGCCGCCCCCATCCTGCCGCCGTCAACGATGGCATATTGTTTCCTGCCGGACTTCCGGAGACCGACCACCTTGACAGCCAGTATCTGGGCATCGCCGGTTATTATGCGGCCCGGTTCGGTCCACATTTCAAGATTCTCCAAACCATATTTCGTTCTGGTCCGATGAAAATACCCGGCGGTTTCCGCCAATATTTGAAATCCATCATCGGGGCCTGCCACCGGGGCCGGCCAGGGCCGATCAAAAAACCTCAACCAAGCCTGTTCCCAGATGGTCAGCATCCGCATATTCGAGCCCGGAAAGCCCCCTCCGATGTCCAGCGCCCTGATATCGGTTCCCAGTTTTCTGTTTACGGTTCCGATGAAGGCCAGAGATTCATCAATTGCCCGGCGATAAGCTGTTAAATTGCTACTGCCTAGATGAAAATGTATGGTTTTAAGATCCAGTTTTTTATTGGCCGTGATCCTTTCGGCCATGGCGTAGGCCGAACCGTCTTTGATGATATGTCCGAACTGACCCTGCCAGCCCACGGAGGGACGGACCCGCAGTCCCAGTCCGATCCTGTATTCGACCTCCTTTGACAACTGATTGACGATATCCAGCTCCTGCGGGGCATCGATATTTATGCATTTGATCTTTTTCTCTGCCGCAGTCCGCAAGGCCGCCGGGGATTTGTATATGCCGTTGAATACTATTCTGTCCGGAGGCACCCCCAGACCGAGGGCCAGGTTCAGTTCGCGTTCCGAGATCACCTCGGCCCCGGCCCCGTTTTGGTGCAACAGCTTTAAGACCTCCGGCACCGGATTGGTCTTGTAGGAATAGAAGATGTTATCCTGCCAACCATGCTTGGACAGGACTTGTCTGGCTCGGTCAATATTTTCCAACAATACCTGCCGAAAGGCGATCTGCAACGGGGTGCCGTGTTCTTCGACGGCCCCTTTTACTATTGCCTCCATTGCCTTCGCCGAACCATCGACGGGCAGGCAGGCCTGAGTTTTGTCAATCGCCATTTTCGCCTCGCTGTTCAAAAATCATCATCCATCCTCCGGCCAAATAATAAGGCAAACGGTCAGCCGTTTTATAATCAAACTTAAATAAGCCCGCCGGAAATTTAAGATACGGGAATATTGTCCCCAGTAGAGTGGCCGCGAAATCCTGATTTTGATATTCCCTTAATTTAAAGCCATATTCCGAGAATAACGATAACAACTTATTCATGGAATAAAATTGTTTGTGATAATCATCGACAAATAGATCCCATGCCGTGATTTGACGATTTGTTAATCCGGTTGCAAGTTTTCTTATCTTTCTTATAATTTCCAAGCCCATTTTGGTTTTGCGTATCGGCAATAAAACGATCTCCGCAAACTCTCTAATGCTGTGCCCATTGGGACCGGTAAATATTATAATCCCTTCATTTTTTATCAGCCGTTTACAATGAGCGACAATACTTTCAGGGCTGGCACAATGTTCCAATACTTCGCTGACAATTATTGCATCAAACACCTCTCGGCCCGGCAGATACTCAACAGCTTTATTTAAAAAAGCGACCTTCCCGGGAAAAGTATTACTCTCCCTTGCAAAATTTATAGCTGATTCGTTTATGTCTATACCCAAGGCATGGCAGTTAAGACTGCCCACGGCATTGGTATGGAAACCGTATCCGCACCCCAAATCCAAAACCTTAAATGTTTCCGGTTTCTTGGTCTTTGACAATACGCCGATAATAAAATTTAAATTGATATCCCAAAGAGCAACTTCCCCCGCATCAATCTCTAATATCCGCGCGTTTTTCCCGCACTTTGCCCGGATTAATCCGGCAACAATTTGATGATGCTCTTTGGGCGCCATTAAATATGTTTTTGGCGAGTTCATTTGGCATTACACCGTAAATAAAATTGGTGTTTCCGGCACCGGATTGGTCTTGTAGGAATAGAAGATGTTCTCCTGCCAGCAGTATTGAGATAATACGCTTTTAGCCTTGGTTATATTATCAATCAAAACCTCTGAAAATGCAATCTGTAAAGGTGTGCCGACCCTTTCAACCGCAGCTTTTATTTTTTCTTGGAAATATTTCATGGCTGTTTATTTTACTTTGAAAATATCTCTGATCACTGCCCATTTTAAAATACCAGACATACGGTTCTATACTCAGCGTCATAAATCGCAACATAACCCGTCATTCCCGTCCCGCATCGCAGTGCGGGATAAACTCCAGCGGGAATCCAGGAAAACACTGGATTCCGGAGCCTGCCCCGTACTTGATACGGGGTCAAGCCCGGTTGAGCTCATCGGTAAGTGATAGTATGAAACGAAATGCGCCTTTGGAGCGAATGACAAGCTGCATAAAACTTATATCGTCGTGTATAAATTCTATTTTTTGATTCCCTCTAAAACTATCCACCAACCGGTAAATAACTTCATCCTGGTATCCAACCGGCCCCATTTGCGGCAGGCGCCGATCATCATGCCATTTATCCGGTCGGTAATCGGATTATTGATCCTGTCAAAAAACTCGATCAGGGTGGTAAGCCCGATGGGCACATGCATAATGGCCGTTGATCGCCCGACGGCAAACCCAGCCCGTTTCAACAGCATTGTTGTCTGTCTTACGGAATAGAAATAATCGGTCTGATATTCGTGTTTTTTGAATTTCTCGGCCAGCCGAACACCCAGATTAAAGAAGGGATTGTCGGAGGAGTTCAGCGCCAGCACTAATTTTCCGCCAGGCCGCAAGATGCGACAACATTCCTTTAGGGCTTGATCTATCTGCGGGAAGTGGTCGAAGGTTGACGGAGAAATTATAACATCCACGCTATCGTTTGCCAGAGGAGCAATTGTGACATCGCCCGCTATGATTCCGATATCAATATTTTGCTGCTTAAAATTATCCCTGGCCTTGAGACAAAATTTACGAGATATATCCGTTCCCAAGACATTATTGGATAGGCCGCTAAGATAGCCATAGATCCCGGTATTGCCAAAGGCGGCTTCGTAGAGGTCGGTGATTAAAATCGTTTTGTCAGGGCCGATCTCCCATTTCTCCAGAAGATCGGTGTATTCCCGGTTTTTATATTCGGCCAGTTTGGGGATAAGATAATAGTCGCCGACTTTATCTGCCACATCATCCCAATAGGCATTGCCGGAAGTGTTTGTTTTATCGCTGTTCAACGCAATTGTCCCCACTTTTCAGTCTTGGCCAGGTAGCGCAGGATGGGGATCATCATGAATCCCTCAAACATGATCTTAAAGTTGAAGCTGGAATTGCCCCGTTGCCGGTCGATGAACACTATCGGCACCTCCTTGACCCGGAACCCGGACAGGATGCTGCTGTAGAGTATCTCCTGCACGATAGCCGGGCCGCGTGAGATCAGAGAATCAACATCAATGGTCTCCAGCACCTCTCGTTTGAAGACCCGATAGCCGGAAGTGCAGTCCTTTATCTTTATCTTAAGCACCAGTCTGATATACCAGTTGGCAAAAATGGTAATGGCATGGCGCAGCCAACCCCGGCCCACATCGGCCCCCCCTTTGACGAACCTGGAGCCCAGGACCACATCGGCTTCGTTTAAGCCCTCCAACAAGGTCGGCAGATGCTTGGGATCGTGGGAGAAATCGGCATCCATCTCCACAATGGCCTCCGCCCCCCAGTTCAGAGCGTAACGCAGCCCGGCTATCCCGGCCAGTCCCCTTCCCCTCAATTTTTTACGATGCAGAATGTGAACCCGCGGATTCTCGGCTGATAGTTTATCAATTATCTGTCCGGTGCCGTCCGGGGAATTATCATCCACCACTAGGATATCGACCTGGGAGGTATAGCCGAATATCTGACCTATAAGTCTTTCGATGTTTTTTGATTCATTGTAGGTAGGGATCATTATCATGGTTCTCATGTCAGCTGCCCCCTAAAAATAATCCGGCTGCTTCCTGGAGATTGATTCTTAATTCGGTTAAAGACCTCATAGATAAAGCTCTTTTAAGAAAATATCCCGGCCTCAGATAAAATTTCCGGATAGCCACTTTCTGCCACTGTTTCATTATCTCTCGGGACAGTTCCCCTGAAAACACCCCGGCCTCGGTTGACTGATCGCCCTGGCTGGAAATATCCCAGCCCTCCTTTTCGGCCAGGGATTTTAGGGGCGTCAGCGGTTTGGCCACCGGCAGATTGAATGAGGCGAAATCTGGATCAAGCTCCAGGACAAGTTTCAGGGTCTGCTCAAAAGTCCGGCTAGTCTCACCCGGCAGCCCGATAATGAAAGTGGCCAGGGTGCGGATGTCCATCCTGCGGCAATCCCTAAAAGCCTGCCGGAGATCCTCCAACCTTATCCCTTTATGATGCCGGTCCAGGATATCCTGACTGCCGGATTCCACTCCGATCATGATCAAGTCGCAACCAGCCGACTTAAAAATCTTCAGGTATTCGTCATCCAGCAGATCGGCCCGGGAGAAACATCCCCAGGGCAGGCCAATCTTTCTTTTATTCATCCCTTCCAGCAAAAGCGCTGTCCTTTTCCGGTCAACCCCGAAGGTCTGGTCTCCAAAGGAAAAATATTTAATGCCCAAATCTTTGAGATATTCCAGCTCCTCCAACACTTCTTCCACCGGCCTCAGTTTATAGGGTAGCTGGCCGATCAGGCAGAAGTCGCATTTAAAAGGGCAGCCGAAATCGCTGACCACCCCGGCATATGGCAGTTTGCGAGCAAACGGCATCCGGTATTTTTTATAAGGGAAGATCTCATGCCTGGGGATGCCCGCGGAATACTCTTCTGCCCGAGGGCTGCGCCGGCAGCAATACATTCCCTGGGATAAAAAGGCAATATCAACAGAATTTTTCTCATCGCCAATCAGGTAGGAAAGCCACCCGGTCGTGGCATAGTCCAGCAGAACAGCATCGATGGCAGGATTTTCCCTCAAGACTTTTTCGGTATCATCGAACCCGGCGTCTCCGCTAACAATGAGTTTGACGCTTGGCAGGGCCTGCTTGATCAGTTTAAAAAAAACCATGTCGTTGACAAAGGAGGCCAGTCCGAAAAGCGAGACAATAAAATCCGGACGGCTTCCAATTATTTTATCCAGGGCAGAATCAAATGTAAGCCTGTCGGCCATGGCGTCAAGAGCAACAATATCATGCCGATCGCCCAGATAGCCGCTGATCACCAGCAGGTCGATGGGCGGAGTCAGGTAGGCCGCCTTGGAGACCTTGCTGCAGTAGCTGTCCCTCAAATAGATCCGGTCTCCCGGGGGATTCAAGAGCATTACTTTGGCCATGGCAATACAATCATTTCCTCAGTTTAGCAAAGGCTTCCACCAGCATCTCCGGCGAGGGCGGGCAGCCCTCCACCCATATTACGCTGGGATCATTCTTAAGATGCCGGGTGCAGTCCCCCACTGCGATCACTTTCTTGCGATTTTTGGGCAGGGCTGCCTCTTGGCCGTAAACGAAATTTATCCGGCCGAATGCCATCTGCCACAGCACCGGCATCAGGCTCCTGGCCCACTTGCCGGGATTTTTTGCCGAGGAGATCAACCCCTCGCGGGCCGCCCCCCCGCACATACTGCAGGCCAGGGGCGTCCTTTGATTGTGCAGGCCTAGCATTTTCAGCATCTCCATCTCGGGCCTCTTGAATTTTCTGGCACAGTCTTTTAACTGATCTCCGACAATACCGGGCTCGATGCTGCCCAGACCCATTTCGTAAGCCAGCTTCAGATGTTCCACCTCCAGCGGGTCAATGCCCATCAGCCGGCAGCCGGCGGCATCCACCGCCAGGGAGTCGGCTCCGGCCATCAGGACCTTGAGGCCGACCTTTTTCCCGGCAAACAGCGGCCCATCGCCTTCGATGGCAGTGAACCCGTCCAAAATGGTAAAATCGGGCCGGATCAGTTTATAGAGTTCGGCCACCGGGCGGTGCAGTCCATTCTTGTGGAACCGCTTCTTGTCGGAATAGGATAAAAGCCCTTTCTGATTCTTCAAGCCCAAAGTTACCAAAGTATTGATATGGGTTTTAAGTTTGGGCAGGTTGATGTAGTAAGCGTCTTTGAAGATCAGCGGCAGCGACAGCTCTCCGTCATACCATTTCACCTGATAGCGAGGGGCCTGGTTCAGGTCCAGCAGCGAAACGTTCTGTTTGCGGGACAGTTCGCCAAAACCGGTTTTTTCAAAGGCCTCCACCGGATCAACCCCCAGCCCCGGCCCTTCGGCGATGGTAATGTCACTGACACCCAGCCGCCTGAGATGCTCGATCAGCATCCCCGCCTGGCGGACATCGCTGACCACCCCGCTTTTCCAACTGATGGGATAGACCAGGTTGGGCTTCAGCACCACCGGACGGTCTTTGGGAATTGACAGAGGCAGTTCTTTTAGCCAATCGGAGAACTGCGAAATGTGCTTGATTTTTTTTAGATATATATCGGGCATTTTATTTGTAGGGATCATTTATAATACATTGGTCACAAATAGTATGGCTTTTAAACCAACCCCTGGTCCTCAATGTTTTTCGGGCCTGTTGATATTTTTCATTGTTCCATACGGCCATGATGTCGCTGTCGGACAAAGAGCCGAAATCATCATCCTTATGATAGCTACCGCAGCAGGGAGCAATACCTCCGTCGGTCCGCACCGCTATCTGGTTCCACAGAAATGGGCATTGAGCAACTTTTCGAGAGGCTCCTTTATTGGAGTTGTACAAGTGATAACGGTGGTCCTGGGGCAGGTAATCTTCCAATTCCTCTTGTTTTTTATCGGCGGCATTATAAGCCAGGGTCTCCATTTTAGCAAAAGATGCGATAAATTTGATCTCATCAATCCCCATCTGTTTCGCCATGGCAATGGCCTGGGGGATCTCGGTCTCATTGTGCCGGAACACGATGAACTGCCAGACAAGGCGGGGGTATTTGGCCCCCCGCCTTGTCTTCTCGGCAGCGATGGCCTTCAGGTTTGCTATGACCTTCTCAAAATCCCCGCCCCGGCGGTATTGTGAATAGCTGCCGGCCGATGCCCCGTCAAGGGATACTATCATGGTATCCAGCCCCGAGTCCATCAGGGAATTCATCATCCGGCTTTCAAAAAGTGTTAGATTGGTGGAGACCACCGTCCTGATGCGTCTATGGGAACAGTATTTGACCAGGTTGAACAATTCGGGGTTCAACAGGGGCTCGCCCCAATTGTATAAATATGTCTCGTATAAATAAGGCGCCAGCGGATCGACCGCTTTCTTAAAAGTCTCGAGCCGGAGATTGGTTTCTTTTCTGCCGGCCAACCTCCGGCCGGTGGGACAGAGCGGGCAATTCAGATTGCACCGGTCGGATGGTTCGATGATCATCTTTACCGGCCGGGCCAAGGCCCTATCAAGAAGCAAAAAATTCTGGGCCAACCCCAGCATCAGATTATAGAATTTTCGCCAGCTGAAATACCGTGTAAATATAAACCGCTTCAGCAGATCTACAGTATAATTATTTTCCCAGGGATAGGAAACCTTCGTTTTGGGCATAATGATCTATCAGCAGTCCTTTACTTTTCCGATGACATATATATGATGGGAATTGAGCCTCTTGAACCAGGGCGGCAGATTGTCCTCCAGCCAGCAAAATAAATTCAGCAGGCCGGATTTATTTTCCGCCTTATTCTGCAATCCCCATTCCCATTTTCTGCCGAACAGCCTGACGATCCTGTCGATATCATCCTTCAGGGGCATGTCCTGGGTGTCCATCGAGGGCGGAACGTCAACCGCTCCGGCCTCCAGAACCTCCAGCCCGGCCCTGGTAAAGGCTTTTATCATCCCGGCCATTTGGGTCATAGCGATATTCCCGTGGTCCCAGGGAGCTTTTTTTATCGCGTGATACCACCGATGCAGGGCATTTCCCAGGTTGTTATTGTTGATGGTCACCATCAGAACGATCTTGGAGCTCACCCGGGACAGCTCTTTTAGATATATCACCGGATCATTCATCTTTTCCAGCATGCAGAAGCTCCAGGACAGCTCATGGCTCCCATTAGAAAATGGCAATGCCACCGCACCGCTTTGAAACAAACAGACCTTGTCGCCCAAGCCCTTGCCCTGCCAGGTGGCCTCGGCCTCCCGCAATAACAGCAGGGAGGGATTGGTCAGACACATCGGCCGGGACAAATGTCCGGCCAGCACCAGGCTGTTGGCACCCGGAATTCCGGTTATGCCGTCGGCCGGAGATTCCAGGGCTGATTTTATTCCGTACTGCCCGGCTATCCGGCTCAGCAGGCCGTCCACCATAATCCTTTCGTATTTCGTACCCAGGCCTTCGTCCCCCCCGCGGGGCGACATATATCTAAGATTATTCTCCACAAAAAGCCTGATCCGGGCATCGGAATCGTCGGGCACCGGTTTTATCTCGTTAGATTTGCGGACCGCTAGTGTCTGCCGGACAAATACCAGAAAGATGAAAATATTCAGCGGAATATTTATCAATAGCCACAGAATAATGGCGGCCGTTTGTTTGATCAGGGACATTATAAAACGAAATATTGTGGATGCATCAATATTGTTAGAATATCAGATCCCGGATTACTTTCAGAGAGGTCGGAAGATCGAACACCATATTGGTGTATGAAGCATTGGCCAGGGGACAGGCGCACTGTCTGGCCTTGATCATTTTCCTGGTCTGGCGGGCCTGGGGCGCATGCCACAGCTTTTTGAAATTATAGCCGTGATCGGACAGCCGGCCCATCCCGTCACCCCTGATGCAGCAGCCCCAGACCGCCCCATCCGGCATTATCTGGACTGAGGCAAACCCAGCATAGCAGGGCAGGCCGCTTTTGCCCTGCAGTATCCTGTATACATAACCGTAGTACTGCCGGCGAAATGACTGGGCGATCCCGGCCCAACCCTTCTTCTTGCTCAAGTCGATCTCTTTGATCAGATGATCGGCTATTGGCTCATATTCTTCCGGGGAGGGGGTGATATCCAGGTCCTGGTTTAATAACTCCGCCCTCTTTTCGGCCACCTCAGCCACCATGGAATCGGCTCCCAGCTTTGCCAGTTCCGAGCGCTGTTTCTCAAAACCAGTCAGGTTATTTTTCGAAATGACCGTACCTATGCCTATCAGAAGATTGGCCGGCTGATCCTTCTTCAGGGCCTTGATGGTAGAGACGGCGTTCCGCCAGGCATCCCTGTTACCTCGGATGCTGTTCTGTTCCTCTCCGACGGAATCCAATGAAACATTAATGATGAAATTTATCTTAGGGTGTCGGTTGGCCAGGTCCCTGACGACCACTGACGTTCTATCGGGCATACTTCCGTTGGTGGGGATATTTACTAATTTGGGACGACAGATGCCGCAGCACAGGTCAACAATATCTTCGAAATCATCTCTTAAGAAAGGCTCGCCGCCCGAGAAGGTGACCCAGTAAGGCGACCGTCCCAGTGATGTAAAAAGTTTTCGGTAATCTTCAATCGCCATCTCCGGAAGATTTGATTGATATATCCGGCAGGTGGCACAGCGATAATTGCACCGGGTAGTCAGGCTAATGGTGTAGTTCAGCGGCATGACCACCGGCCAGCCCCAGGCCCTGAACATCCGGTAGGGTATCTGTCCGACGATGGGGTTCATTTTTTGCCCTTCGGATCTTTGGTGGAGGCAGCCATATCCCACACAAAGGGGTTTCTCTTGGCCAGATAAAAATCATACCGAGCCATCGCCCTGGCCCATAATTCCAAGAACAGGGAGCCAATCAGATAAATCACGTTCCTGGGGCTGAACGATACCTCATTTTTTAAAAGCTTCAATACCTTGAAATTGTCCATGGTGTCGGGAAGCTTCCAGTCGGGCCGCAATTTAAGCAGATGGTGATAACCGACAAGATGCCTTCGGCGTACTTTGAGGAAATCGCGGATATTGTCCGGCCCCCTATTTCTGAAAACCGCTTGAGGTATGTATTTGGGGAAATATCCTCTCTCCTGCACCAATTGGACTATCCAGGTCTCGTCAGTAGCAGTATCGGCCGGAATAGCATCAAATACCTTGCGAAAAGCCACTGCTTCGCCGGCCTTGAAACTCTTCAGCGCAATACGATGATGAAGTGACCAAAAAAGGTTCACATAAAAGCCCATGAAGCTGGTCCGTTCGTTCTGGGGGATGATCCTGCCGGCAGTAACCCCTACCAGGGCATCGGCAAAAGGCCCGACCAATAGTTCTAAGGCCCC
Organism: Candidatus Edwardsbacteria bacterium; assembly: GCA_018821925.1. Classification (NCBI taxonomy): domain Bacteria; phylum Candidatus Edwardsiibacteriota; species Candidatus Edwardsiibacteriota bacterium. The sequence goes on along the minus strand of JAHJLF010000051.1, from coordinate 28,002 downwards.
TTCGTCCGGCAGGATGTCGGCACTCATCAACACCAGCAGATCATTGGCGGAATTCTCAATGAAAAGGTTGACGGCTGTGGCCTTCCCTTTCCGATGGGACTCGGTGATCAGTCGGACCCTGCAGTCTTTGGCGGCATATGATCGGACGATGGATTCGGTGCCGTCGGTGCAGCCGGAGGCCACTACCACCACCTCGGCCAGCCCGGAAACATCCATTTGATATACTAAGAGGCGGTCCAGTAATCTGCCGATATTGGCCGCCTCGTTATAAGCTGCAATGCCTACGCTAAAATTCATAATTATAAGTTTCTCTTTACCGCAGCCAGCACGGTCCCCGGAGAAATGCCGGCCATACATTTAATATCCTGACAGGACTGCCGATAACAGGGAGAGCATTCTACGCCGGCCGACAGCTTTTCCCCTCTTCCGTACAGATCGATCTCCTGCTGGCAGGTAGGGCCGAATAAAGCGATCACTTTTCTTTCCAGGGCGATCCCCAGATGCATGGCCAGGCTGTCGGCGCTGACCAGCACCTCCAGCAACGATATCAGGGCCGCAAACTGCCTGATATCAAGATCGGCCGGTATGACAATGGTTCCGGGGACCTGTTTGGCAATCTTTTTAACCAGCGTCCTTTCGTCCGGGCCGCCCAGCAAAACAGTCTGGCCGATCTTTTCCTTTTTGATCATCTTTGCCAGACGGGTATAATTTTCATCGGCCCAGGCCTTGGTGGGAAAAGCCCGGCCCACTCCGGTATTCAAACCGATCAGGGGAAGCTGGTGTTTGTTTTTTATCAATCTTGACAGATATTCGCCCGCCCAGAGTATTTCCTCTGCGGTCGGGATATACTGGTATTTTTGGTGTATATATTTCAGCCCGGCCGTTTCGATGACCAACTGTTGGTAGCTTTTCCGGTTGATCAGAAACTTAAGCTGGTCCGATAGTCCCAGGTCATAAAGATATCCTGACTTTTTATCCAACGGGATAAGGTATCCCTTGAGATCCCAGCCGAAACCGGTCTTTTTATCAGCTTCCAGGATCGAAGCCAGGGCCGCAGCCCTGGGCTCCTTATCCAGACATATTATCCATTTGAAGCTCTGGGCCGACAGCTGGGTAAGGGATGCCGCATCAAAACAAAGCAGTTCATCGATCGTCGGATTGTTATACAGCAAGGGGACGGCATCGTGATCGGTCAGCCAGGTGATCTTCATATTTGGGTTGTGCTGCTTCAGGGCCGAGGCCAGCGGAGTGGTTCTTAGCACATCCCCCTTGGCGGCCAGTTTTATGATCAGGCAACTTTCTTTCCAGGGCTGATAGTTCTGGCAACCGGAGCATTCCCGGGAACGTTTGCAGGGCCTGGTCCCGGCAAAATAGCGGCAGTCACTTTTCCAGCGCATGGCCGTCCTGTTTCAGCTCTTTCAATTTATACTGCAGGGTCCGCAGGCTTATTCCCAGCTGGTTGGCGGTCCTCTTGCGGTCCCCCTGGCAGGCCTTCAACGTTGACAGAAGATAATCCAGCTCCATCTGATGCATGGTTTTTCCGGTAATCACCGGCTCGGCCTCAGGTTTTTGGGACAGCACCGAACCAGGCAGGTCCTCCACTCCGATGATGCTGCCCTTGGCCATCACTATGGCGTAAGATATCACGTTCTCCAATTCCCGAATATTCCCCGGCCAGTAATAGGCGGTCATGGCATCTTTGGCCTCTCTGGTGATATCCGAAATCTTCTTGGCCGCCGCCTGCTGGGAATTCTCCAGGAAATGATGGATCAGCAGGGGGATATCGTCCCTTCTCTCGCGCAGCGGCGGCAGGTCTATGGTAACCACATTCAGCCGGTAATACAGATCCTCCCGGAACCGGCCCTCGGCCACCTCCTGTTTAAGGTTACGGTTGGTGGCCGAAATGATCCGGACATCCACCCTGATGCTCTTGTTCTCGCCGATCCTCCTCATCTCACCGTCCTGCAACACCCGCAGCAGTTTGGCCTGAATGGTGGGCGAGATGTCGCCGATCTCGTCCAGGAAGAAGGTGCCCCCGTCGGCCTCCTCGAAAAGCCCTATCTTGTTGGCGATGGCCCCGGTGAAGGAACCTTTTTTATAACCGAAAAGCTCGGATTCCAACAGGGTCTCCGGCAGCGCCCCGCAGTACTGGGCCAGGAACATGGCTTCGCGGCGCGGCCCGTTGTAATGGATGGCCCGGGCTATCAGCTCCTTGCCGGTCCCGGATTCTCCCTGGATCAGCACCGGCACCGAACTGTCCAGCACCCTCTCCACCAGGGAAAGGGCCGCCATGAATTTGGCCGACTTCCCGACGATATTATCGAACTGGTAGTGGTGCCGGATCTCTTTTTTAAGGATCAGGTTCTCTTGGCGCAGCCGGGCCTGCAGTCTGGCATTCTCTATGGATATGGCCGCCATGTTTGCGAAGGCCGCCAGGAATGCCTTGTCATCGTCAGTAAAGACGTTAGAGGTGGTGCGGCTGTCGATGTAGATCAGCCCGATTATCTCGTTTTGCTTTTTGAGGGGGGTGCACAGCACCGAGCGGATATTATACAGCATCACGCTTTCGGAGCCGGTAAAACGCGGGTCTGTCTTGGCATCCGAGGTCAGCAGAGGCTCCCCCGTTTCCATCACCTGGTTCAAGGTAGTGTGAGATATCTCTCCGGGTTTCTCGATATCCTTCTGCTCCAGGTTCCTGGCCACCTTGACCGACATCTCCTCCCCGGGGGTGTCCCGCAGCATTATAAAACCCCGCTCGGCCCTGGTGGTGGATATCACCAGATCCATCACCTTGCTGAGCAGCTCCTCGAAATCGGGGATGGAGTTGATGATCTGGCTGATGTCGTAGAGGGCCAGTATCTCTTTTCTATCGGTCATAATATGATGTAATATTAATTATGGATTATAAAATAAAGCTTCGGCTATAGCTCTATTGCCAAGTGTGTCTATATTGATGACCTGCCATAGATAATCGCGCTCGTGCTCCAAGACGGCATCGCAATAGACACTATTTACGTTGGACAGGTCCCGGCTCCAGGCTACTGTGATATCCTTCCATACCTCAACCCTTACTGAGCAGACTGGCGTCCCGTTAACCCAGCGGAGCATCCCCGGTAGCGGGAAACTGGTATTATTAGGAGATAGAGCCGAAGGAAGTGTCATTCTCTGGGGAACCTCCGCCTGACCGGTCTGAATAATTGAATCCAAGCTGTCAATTGTAAAAGTTATTAGTTTCCCGGCTATTGACTCATCATTGTAATTCCACTTAAATCTCCAGCGGTAATTTCGTGTAGTAGAATTTATTATTGAATAGCTTTTATAAATATAAGCACTGTCGGGAAGATATGTCGCTTTATATTGGAAATTATTCAAATATGCTTCGTTGACTGGATGTATTACCAGGCAAGTAGGAATAATTTCCCATAGAATTTGACCATCAGTGGTGACACGGTACTCGGTGGTAACCTTGGGGTCAACTATTTTAGGTTTGCCACGGAGAATAAAGTTTTTCTTCAAACGGCCGTCGGAGGGGACATTGATAGTGTCCACCTGGGTATAATAATAGGGATGTTCCGCAGTTAGAAAATAGGTCCTTCCGCCCTCCAGCTCGATGTTGTACTGGCCGCTGCTGTTGGTGCGGACCGAGAGGTTGGCAGGCACGGCGCTTATCACCGCATTACTGACCGCGCCTCCGCCCCAGCCTGATACTATGCCGCTAACGCCGCTGCCGTTCACCGGGTCCAGCGGGTTATCCCGCTTGGCGTCCGGCCCGCAGCCCAGCGTTAAAACCGCCAGTAGGCAAAAGGCTATGATAAGTCTGTTGTGCATTTTCACTTTGAGATGATAATATCTACCAGATTGTATACCCAAAAGGATACTGCCAGGTTGACGGTAAAATTCCGGGCCTTGTACCAGTTGTTATACGTTTTATATTTGGCTTCGATGTCCCCGGGATCGGTGGCGTCCAGATACCGCTGATGGCTGACATAGCTTCCCAGCACCGCCAGCCCGGTCCCGGCGGCGACCCCGGCCGCCCCCCATTTAAGGATCTTCCCTTTCCGGGCATCCCCCCGCAGCGACTGGCCCCATCCCGGCCAGAGGGATGACCGCCAAAGCCCCTGGAATTTACCGGGCCGCCCCTTTTCGAACAGCAGGTTTGGCCTCTGGCCGCCATTGGAGGTGGCCCGGAAAAACTCTGCCTGGGCCTTTTTGAACACCTCTATGATCTTGGGGGAGACGAACTCCGGGTTGAGCTCCAGCTTTGGTTTTACGGACAGTATCTGCCGGAACCTTTCAATGGCCCCGCCCTCCTGCCCCATGGCCACCAGGGAGAAGGCCAGGTAGGTCCGGAAGTAGATGATCTCCTCTGGGGTAAACCCCGCCGTATCCTCCAGGGATTTTTCCGCGATCAAGATCACCTCCTGGAAATAACCCTGCTCATAGGATTTGATGACGGCGTTCATCGGGTTGTCACGCTGGCCAAACGCCACAGTGGAAAGCAGCGAGATCATAACCCCAATATATAGAATATTTTTATTCATCATTGCAGAACGATCTGTCTTTCGGTGACAATGTCTTCGGCGATCCGGATGGTCTCTTTCCATTCCTTGCCCTCCGGGCCTATCAGCTTCAGTTCATGCTCGCCGATGGAGACCTTTAACGGCTGGCCCAAGGGGGTGGTGCCGTGTTCGGCTCCATCGATCAATACTTTGGCCCAGGGCAGGACGCTGAGTTTAAGATAGCCGAACGCTTCGGGCAGATCAAGCGAGATCAGGGCGGTGTCGCCCGGGTTTATTTCTATATCCTGCCGGTGTTCCCGGCGGTTGGGGTGGCGCAATATCAGGGCATGGCGGCCGGCATCCAATTTTAACGGAGCCTTGATGGGCGTCCGGTCGATATAATTACCGTCAACATATACTTCAGCCCAGGGCTTAACGGAAAATCTGAGATATCCCGGAGTCAGAACCACCGGAAGGAGATCCACGATAATTGCCAGTTTCTGGTTTTCTTTAAGGACAAAATCGGAGGCCTGGTCCTGATACCCGGTTTGTTTGACCATAAGCCGGTGCTGGCCGGTGTCCAGGGTGTTGATGGCCAGCGGTATCTTGCCCTGATAGCGGTCATCGATATAAACCCTGGCTCCGGTGGTGCCGGAAATATTCAGCAATTGCCGCGCTTCCGGCGCCGCGATCGGCGATGGGGATGAGGTATCGGCCGGCATAACGGCGACCGGCAGGTTCCTTTTAAAGAATCGGCTTAGATATTTTATCCCGTAAAAGGCCGCACTGAGGGCCATGGCCGTAGCCACAAAATATATAATCAGGCGCTTAAGGAAGTAATCCCATCGTTCCTGTCTGGCCAGTTTTACGATCAGTTCCTGGTCATCCTGCCGCGGCTGGTAACTGTCGGGATCAGCCATATAACGCGACAGGGCTTCGTTCCGAATCAGAGTATACGGCTCCAGGTCGGAGAATACCTGGGCTGATCGGGAATACCGGCGGTGCTTATCCTTCTCCAGCAGTTTGAAAACCAGGTGGTCTACCCCGATAGGTATCTCCGGGTTAAGCTTGGCCAGCCTCCGGGGCGACAGCCTTAGGGTCCTATCGATGCTCTGGGAGTGGGTTTCTCCGGCAAAGGGGTTGTCGCCGGTCAGCATCTGGTACAGCATTACTCCGGCAGCATAGAGGTCGGAGGCCTCATCGCCCTTCTGCCCCTTTATCTGCTCCGGGGCCAGGTAGGCCAGGGTTCCCACGAAGGTGCCGGGATCGGTAATGGTCAGGGCCTCCTTGGCATAGGCCAGACCGAAGTCGGTTATCTTGACGATCCCGGATTTGGTTATCATTATATTGGCCGGTTTGATGTCCCGGTGGACAATGCCCTTTTCGTGGGCATATCCCAGCCCGCTTATCACCTGCCTGATTATGAATACCGCCACCGTCAGGGGTGCGGTTTTCACCTTGTCCAGCAGTTGTTTCAAAGAGCCGCCGTCTATATACTCCAGCACTATGTAATACGAACCCTCGAAGACGAAATAATCGATGATATCGACAATATTCTGATGATGCAGTCCGCCCAGGATGTTGGCCTCCCGCTCGAACCGCTTGACAAATTCGGAATCCTGGGACAGGTGCGGATGCAGCTGCTTGATCACCACCTGCCGCCCCATCTCCCGGTGGGTTCCCAGGTAGATGGTGGCCATGCCCCCGGTGGAAAGCAATTCAACGGCCTGATATTTCCCAATAGCTTGGTTCACCCGGCAGCCCCCAGGGTTTCTATCTGTGACAGGTCCAGCAGCAGGTACATCTGCGAGTCGGTCGTGCCCAGGGCGTAGAACTGGGGAATCTCCTTAAGGATGGCCGGCCACACCCCCAGGGTCTGGTCGTCCAGATCCACCAACCCCACGATCTGGTTCACCAGCAGCCGGATATCCCTGCCGTTCCAGGCACAGTTGATCACCCGGTCGGCCTGCCCGTCCTTGACCCCGAAAGCCTGCGGCAGGTCGTACTCCTTTACCCCGGCGCGTTCAGTCCCTGCCGGGGCGGCCTCCCTCCGGCCCACCGAGTTTATATACTCGGCCGGCAGGCCCAGATGGTGCGGCCCTATGGTAAAAGCCAGAATCCTCATTTTGCTAATCGAACTCCGAAACCAGGGTGTTCAGTTTATCGGCCGACAGCGACAGGGTCTGGGCCACCGCGGTTAGCTCCTCCATCGAGGCCGTCAGCTGCTGCACCGCAGCAGCCACCTCCTGGGTGGAGGCGGCGGTATCGATGGCCACATTGGAGACGTCCGAGGCCAGTTTGACCACTTCGGTGGCGCTCTTGCTCTGGTTTCGGGTGGCCTCGGCTATCTGCTTGACCATGGTCCCGGCCACCGCCACCGTGCTGTTGATCACCTTAAGGGATTGCTCGGTCTGGTCCACCGTGGCCTTGCTGGCATCGATGGTGCTCCGGCTCTTATCGATGACCTCCACGGTCTTGGTTATCTCCTTCTCCACTTCGCCGATCAGGGTGGCCACCTTAAGGGCCGAGTTTCCGGCCTCCACCGCCAGCACCCGGATCTCGTCGGCCACCACCGAAAAGCCCTTGCCGGCCTCTCCGGCCCGGGCCGCCTCGATGGCCGCATTAAGGGCCAGAAAATCCGTCTGCTGGGAAAGGTTGGAGATCAGGCTGACCACCACCCCGATCTCGGCCGATTTCTTCTGCAGGTCCTGCACCTTCTGGTTGGTCAGGGCAGCCGACTGGTATATCTCGGCCATCTTGGAAACAGCCTCGAAGGTCTTCTCGGCTCCGGACTGCGAGGCGTCGATGGCCTTCTGGGAGGAGATCATAGTCATCCGGCCCTGGGATTCTATCAACTTGATGGAGGTGGAAAGCTTCTCCACCTCCTTGGCCATCTGGGTCAGCCTCTCCGACTGGACGGTGCTGCCCCGGGATATCTGCTGAACGGTGGAGGAGATCTCCTGGCTGGAGGCGCTCATCTCCTGGGAGGAGGCCGCCAATTGCTGGGAGCTGGCCGCCAGGCCGGAGGCCACGTTGGTTATCTCCCTGACCATCAGGCGGATCTGCCCAACAAAACTGTTATAAGCCTGGCAGAGGTCCCCCAATTCGTTGTTGCCCAGCACCGGAAGTTTCCGGGACAGGCCGCCCTTGCCCTCCGAAATATTTTGCAGAGTGGCAGTCAGCAGGACCACGGTGCGGTTTATCCCTTTGGCGGTAAGATAGGCTATGGCCAAGGTGGCCGCTATTCCCAGGATGGCCACATACCAGATGCCGGGGTATTTGGCGATGAGTACCCCGAAAGCGAAGGCCAGGATCATTATCACGGTAAACAGGATTATCAGCCTCCAAAGAATGCTGAGGCGGTAGGAATTACGGTATATTTTTTCGGTATCGGTTGAGCCGGCCGCCAGCTTGGCGATATAGGGGGACAGCAGAGCCTCCTCAAGGAGGAATATCAGCGAGCCGACCACTATGCCGGTCAAAAATCCCGGCAGGATTATCTGCAGGGTATGGGTCAGGGTGACCCCGGTGCCCATGAATATCATCAGCAATGCGCAGGCCGGGACCCCGACGGTGAAATGCCCCAGCATGTGCAGCGAGGTGACCAGCGGAAAATTCAGGGCGATGTTGAAGGCTTGGTCGCTATCATTTTTTTCGGATGGGCTCTGGTTAAAATATCCCATCACCGGCTGCAGCCTTTTCCGGTTGATGATCTGCAATTCCACGGCCAGCAGCAGGGCCCAGACCGGGCCGAAGAAGATCAGGAATTTAAGAGCGGCCGGCGGCAGGCCCACTGAATGGCCCACGAATATCAGCAATAAGGGAACCCCCAGGAAAATGGCGATCACGTCCGGGATGACCAGGATCAAATTGAATTTGTTAACTTTCATTTTCCGCCCCCTTTATCTGGAAGCTGTCCACCTGGCGTTTGAGCTCCTCGGCCAGATGGGCCAGCTCCTGGGCCGAGGCGGTCATCTCCTGCATGGAAGCCATCTGTTCCTGCTGGGCGGCAGCGGTCTGCTCCATGCCCGAGGCCGCTTCCTCGGCCACCACCGCCACCTGTTCAATAGCCTTGGCTATTTTCTTAACCCCCTCCACCTGGCTGCCGGTGGCCTGGGATATCTGGGAGGCACGGTCGGCCGATAGCTTTACCGCCTGGATGATCTGGGAGAAGGCCTGGTTGCCCTTGGCGGCAAAATCCTTGCCCTCGGCCACCTGCTCGTCAACCTGGTTCATGGCCAGCACCGTCTGTTCGGTCTCGCCCTGGATTTCTTTGATCAGATCCTCGATCTCCTTGGTGGCGCCAGCCGTCCTCTCGGCCAGTTTTTTGACCTCCCCGGCCACCACTGCAAACCCTTTGCCGGCGTCCCCGGCCCGGGCGGCCTCGATGGCCGCGTTGAGGGCCAGCAGGTTGGTGCGCCTAGCCACCGATGATATCAATTCGGTGATCCGGCCGATCTCCCCGGTGCGCTTCTCCAGGTCGCTGACCACATTGGTCAGATGGGACATGGTCTGGTCTATCTTGCCCATCTGCTCGACTATGCTCATCATGGTGGCTCCCCCCTGGGAGGCCACCTCCACCGCCTGGCTGGCCGATTGGGCCGAGTCCTGGGCGTTGTTGCTGACCTGCTCCACCGATGAGGAGATTTCGTCGATGGCCTCCTTGGTGACCCGGACCGATGCCACCTGGGTCCCGATGCCCTGCGATATCCTCTGGACGGTGGCCGATATCTCCTGTTGGGAGGCGTTCATCTCCTGGGTGGAGGCCGCCAACTCCTCGGAGGTGGTGGCCACACCATTGGCGGTATTGATAATGGTCTTGACCAAGTTCTCCAGCTTCTCCACAAAAGTGTTGAAGTGCTTGGTCAGTATCCCGATATCGTCATTGGAATGCTGTTCTATCTTGGAGGTCAGGTCGGCCGAACCGCTGGCCATGTCACCGATCATCCGGCTGATCATGCCGACCGGCTTGACCACCATCCTCCGGATGATATAGCGGACCAGCAGCAGCGCCACGATGAACGTCACCAGCAGGACCAGCACCACATTGCTCAGCAGCCTCTGGAACAGTTGGGTTATTACCATGGCGTCCAGGTTAAGCTGGGCCGCCTGTTTGGTCATCACCTGCAGAATGATCACCAGGATCGCTCCCATGGACAGGGTCAGGGCCGAGAACAGGACGATCACGAAGCCGCTGGTGATCTTGGATTCCAGGCTCACCTCCCGGTCCTTCTGCATGGCCTTGAACAATGTGACCAGGGCCCAACCGATGATGCCGGCCGGCACCACCATAGTCAGCAGCCCGATGATGCCCAGTTTGGAGAACAGATAGACCCCGATAATGGAGATGGGGGCCAATACCAGATTGAGTTTCAGGTCCGACCAGGTTAGGCCGAAAACATCCCGGGCGGTGAAAGTGCCCTCGATAAGGTGATAGGAACTGACCAGGAGATCGTTCACCAAGACATAGATCAGCAGGGCGGCCAGCAATTTAGGCAGGTTGGCCCAGCTTAAAATGTCGGCCCCGCTCTGCCCTCCCATGGCGGTAAATACCCAGGACATGGCCAGGACTGCGAATACGAACTGGCCGGGAATGAAGAACACCCTCGGCCAGGGCTTCTTCCTTTTTATCTGGTGAAAGAAAGAGGGCAGGTATATGGCTAGGATCGCCGGGACCGGGCCGAATACCAGAAAGGTAAAATAGACCACCACCAGATCCAGGGAGACGAATACCCCGCCGGGCAGGGCCACGGTGAACCACTGGCAGACGGTCACGGTCAGCATCAGCAGCAGCATTACCCACCATTGAATATTCAGTTCGCCCAGTTGAACGATCAGGATGGCCGCTCCGGCCGCCGCCACCGTCCAGGCGAACAGATTGCGTAAATTTATTCTGCTCAGCACTTTTCTATCTCCATATAAATATATTTTCGGCCTTATTTAAGGTTGATCTCATTATTGCTTAGGCAATGGCCCGGTATAATTCCTGGCAATTCAGGGTAAAAATGATTTCATCATTATATTCAAATGCCTGGTTGACGGATTTAAGGGTTACCGCCAGCACGGCATCGATCTCAATTTTATCGCCCGCCTGCCGGGAAATGATCTCCCCGACCTCATCGACCAGCAGCCCGATGAGCGCATCCCCGCCTGCCTTCGCTGTTGCGGAGCCTGCCCCGTTGATGTGAACGGGGGCGGACAGGTCGGCTGGCGCAAGCCCGGCCTTCAAAACGACCACCGGCATTTGCCCTTGGGCTATATCGGGGGCTGGCCGCCCTTCCCTGCCGGCGACGGCAATATCCACCACTGTTATCTGGCGGCCCATCCAGTCCATGATCCCGGCCACCGATCTGCCCAGGGCCGGCAGACTGGTCAGCGCCGGGTTATAGACTATCTCCTGCACCAGGGACAGGTCCAGGCCATACCAGACATTACCCAGCCGGCATAACAGCCATTTGCCGTTCTGGTCCATTTACACCTCGTCGTTCTTCAGCAGTTCTATCTGCTCGGCGGCCTTCTTGGCCCACCAATTGTGGGGCGAAAGTTTCAAACACTTCTCCCATTCCTTAAGGGCCGCCCCGTACATTTTTTTATGATAATAGACCTGCCCCAGGTGGTAGTATGCTTCGATCAGGTTCGGCCCCAGCACCGTGGCCTTGGAGAAGAAGAACATGGCGTCATCCAACATCTGCCGTTCCAGATAGACCAGGCCCAGATAATAATGGGCATACAGCACCGCCGGGCGGTCCTTGCCGGATTTGATCACCCGGCTCAGGTGCTCGATGGCCTCGCCGAAGATCCCCTTTTTAAAGGAGATGAAGCCCAGGTTATTGCGCACCGCATCGTTGTTGGGCTCCAGCTGCAGCACCTTCAAGCATACCGCTAGGCCATCGTCGTACATCCCCTGGTAACTGTAGGCCCAGCCCAGCAGGCCCAGGGCCCTGGTGTCGTTGGGGTTCAGCTTGACGGCGTTGGACAATGAGCTGATGGCCTTTTCGAACTCCCCGGAGCATATCTGGTTCCAGCCCTCTGCCACATAGGTGGAGCTGCCCAGGGAATCGGTGCGCATGGTCTCCACGAAGGATCTGATCATCACCTTGGACTCGTCGTCGCTGACCGCGGTCGACTTGTACTGGTCGATCAGGGACTTGACCGAATCGTGCAGGGCATTCAGATGCTTGAGGCCCACCGCTATCTCCCTGTACAGCGACCGGATCTCCTGTTCCAGCCTGGCCGACTGGGTCTTGGCATCGGGGCTTTTAAGCGCCTGCTGGATGGATGCTATCTTGCCCTGAAAGTCATTAACCAGCTCCGACAATGTGGCCATAATGCACCGCCTCGTTTTTATATTACTGACAGATTCGTTTTTAAGGATTTTTTAGCGGCAGGCCCTGACGATGGCCCCCGGGATCTGGTCCAGCGGCAGCACCTCGTCCACCGCTCCGGTCTCCACCGCCGCCTTGGGCATGCCATAGACCACGCAGGTGGAGCGGTCCTCCGCTATAATGTGCCCGCCCTTCTTCTTCATTCCGGCCACCCCGTTGGCCCCGTCGTGACCCATCCCGGTCAGTATCACGCCCACCGTTTCCGCCGGTGAATAAAGCGCCACCGACTCCATCATCACATCCACCGATGGACGGACCCCGAACTTGGGAGGGTTCTGATTTAATTTTATCCGGTCCCCGGAGGAGGACAGCTCCATGTGATACCCGGCCGGGGCCAGTAGCGCCAGCCCCCTTTCCAGCCGATCGCCCTCCTGGGCCTCCCTTACCCTGATCTTGCTGCGGTTGTCCAGCCGCTCGGCCAGGGATTTGGTAAAGCCCACCGGCATGTGCTGCACCAGCAATAGGGCGGCGTTTATCTCCCGGGGCAGCTTGGGCAGTATCTCGGCCAGGGCCCGGGTGCCGCCGGTGGACGAGCCGATGGCCAGGGTTCTCATGATTCCGGTTGGAGCTTTGCTCTCGAGCGCCGCCGGAGCCAGGCGATGGCTGTTGCCGGGCCTCAGCTTGGCCAGGTCAACCCCGGCGGCCATCCTGATCTTCTCCACCAGCTCCTCCCGGACCTTGTCTATGTCTAAGGAGATGGAGCCGGACGGTTTGGTCACGAAGTCCACCGCTCCCAACTCCAGAGCCAGCAGGGTGGACTCGGCTCCCTCCTTGGCATGGGCCGAGAGCATCACCGTGGCCACCGGGGATTCGGTCATCAGCCGGGCCAGCGCCTGCAGGCCGTCCATCTTGGGCATCTCGATGTCCATGGTAACCACATCGGGGGACAATTGGCGGACCTGCTCGATGGCCTCCAGCCCGTTCTTGGCGGAACCCACCAGCTTAAGCCCCGGCGTAGCCTTGACAATATCGCCCACCATGTTGCGCATCAGGGCGGAGTCGTCAACCACCAGAACTTTTATGGTGCGGATGTCAGTCATAAAAATCTCTACTTGATCACCACCATCTTTTTGGTTGCCTTGAAATCACCGGATTCCAAGCGGTAGATATAAACACCATTGGCGGCTGTCCTTCCCGAATTATCCTTGCCGTTCCAGCTGGCGGAATAGATACCAGGCTGTTGCTGGCCGTCAATCAGGGTGTTTACCAACTGCCCCAGCGTATTGTAGACCTTCAAGCTGACGTTGCCGGGTTTGGCCAACTGGTAGCTGATCCTAGTCTGGCCGTTGAACGGATTGGGTGCGTTCTGTGCCATAGCGTAGACATAGGCAAGCGGCTTACCGCCCTCTTCCGCTAACTGCGCTCCGCCGGACTTCTTGGTGCCGCCCCTTCCTGTAGCCTTATCGTAAGCATAAAGCTCCCACTTGTCGCAGGTAACAATCTTGTCTTTTTTCAGGTTGACTATCTTGATTATACCCTCGCCGTCGTGGGTTACCGCATTGGGCAGGTCCTTCTCGAAGACAACCGACTTGCCGCTGGGAACCTTTACCGACCCCAGGGACACGTTATCCACCCATACCTGATAGATGTAATCTATCTTCCCAGGATATTCCTGGTAGAAGGTGAACTTCATGGTCTGTTTCTGGTCGCGGTCCAGGGTCGGCAGATAATACTCCAATGCCGTGCTGTCGTAATCAACCGTTATAATGCCAGTGGAAGCGATTGCATCGGTAGCCCCGTAAACAATATAACCGTCCCGTTCTATCAGATATATGGATGCTTCTTCGCCGCCCACATCGGTCGCGGCCTGCGCTGTTACCTGACCGGCCGCATCGCGGGCTATCAGCGAATACAGCGGCCCGGTTCCCTCGGTCCAGATGGTGGTCATCTTGTTGCCGTCAACATTCTGGCGGTAGGCTATCTGGGGGTAAACCGCCGGTTGGCTGGGGTTCTTGCTGTAATCAATGCTGGAAGTCCAAACATAATCGCTGTAATTGGCAAAATAAGCATTATATTGATCGGGATTAACAGCACTCTGCTCGCTCCAGGCCACATAATTGCCATCGAATACCGGATTCAACGAAGCGGTGGCCGGGCTGTTGTTGACATTCTCGACACCCTGCCAGTAGAAACTTTTAGTGATTGCATCAATGGTATTTTCCAACCTGGGATAACCCCAGTTGCCTTTGCGGTGTTGAATATCGTTGCCTTCCTGCCAGACTATATGCACGTCTCCGTAGAAAGACAGAGAAGGCTCGGCGGAAAACACCTCCGGGCTGTTGGTCAGGTTAATCTTGTTCTTCCATGCGCCAAGATACGGGTCATATCCCCGCCAATAAATCTCTCCCTCGTAATCCCAGGCGATATGAACCCCGCCCTTGGAATCCAGGCAGATGGTCGGGCTGGCCAGATTTGGATCCTGCCCGCCCCAGCTGCCTGAAGTGCTGTCCAAAACTGTCCAGGCATAGTCTGTCTGGCCGGCAGCCTTGAATCCATACAAAAGCTTCCAGTACCATACCCCGCTCTGGCCGCCGATGGCATATTGCGCATCCACCCGCTCTATGGCCAGGTGCGTTCCGGCGATGTTGATTGCCATTGATGGCGGGCTGACATAATGCGTCTGTTCCCAGGCTCCGATAGCCTCCAAAATGGTCGCTTCCGGTCCCCAGCCGTTGTTCACTCTCTTGGCGGATTTAAGAACCCATCCTGCACCTGGTGTTTCGGCCTTCCAGGTCATGGTGGTGTCTGTTCCGTAATAACCGACAACCGGCACCGGCTTAGTACCACCCGAGGCAAAGCCCGAAGAAGGCGTCCAGGTCAGGCCGTCGTCCCAGCTTTGCTGATATATAACCGAATCGCCGGAGGAGTAAACCAAATTCAAATAACCCTTACTGTCGTAAAGCAGGTGCTTGCCGTTATTATATGCGGTTGATAGTGCGGTATTTGAATTGGTAAGAGCTTTGGTATTGATGGTCACCTGGCCGCTCCAGGGGGCAATGTTGCCCGAACGATCCATTGCAGTTACCGAGAATATAAGTTGCTCACCAACCAAATTATCCGGCACCCGCCATTTCCACTGGTTGCGTTCTATGGGCGAGGAGTGGGAAACATAGTAGGCATCCGGCTCGTAACTGCCGGGGTCTATGCCGCTGAGCTTTGCACCAAACACGCCCACCGGTTCCGGACATACCCAGTAGCCGCCGAAATCGGCAGCGATGGATTTATTCCAATTAAGGGTAAATATGCTGTCGCCTATGTTGAAACCCCCGGTTGGCGCGGCAAGTGTGTCAGGAGCAAGATTGTCTTTGGCTATACCGGACATAACATTGCTTGGGCAGGAAGTATTGCCATCACTACTATTTCTTTGCACAATATAAAAAATGGGCTTATCAAATAATGGCACTGTTGTATCTACATATGTTGTACAAGCAATACCCACAGCGCGTCCACAAGGCACCCAGGGTCCATCAGGCGTCAAAGAGCGCAGAATAGAAGCTTCTGTTGTCGCTGGATACCATTTTATTTTTAATTGTGGTCGTGTCACAATTGATACATCCACAACATTATCAATCACAACTGGTTCAAGACTTGTGGAACCGAATCTCTCTGTCGCAAGTATCGGACCAAAATTTAAAACAGTCCCGTCTTTGCAGGTGGCTCGTACAGTAATATAAAATACACGCACCAAAGAATCAACTAGAACATGCCAACTATGGAAGCCCAAAGTGTATGTATAACCAGCAGGGTGTGACTCAAGATCAACACTTGTAGGCCTACCTATATCTTGTGCAATTAATCCTGATGTACATACCTCCCATTTACTGATGTTGTTTTCTTTTGTGGTTGTCCAAGTCACACAAATGGTATCGCCATTAGTGCCAGTTCTGTAGGAATTTATACCCGTTACTATCGCGGGTTCGTATCTGTGTAAAATTTGGTTTGCCCCCACTGCGCGACCATGATCAGAATTTGGCGGAAAATCCAAAGACTTCAGTGAAAGAGAGGTGAGTGATGCAGAAACCTTTTCAAATATAACAGTATCGTTTTGTATTTTACGCAAAGCGCCTACGTTACGGTATGTATTGCCGCAGGTGAAAATTTCATTGCTGGGCCCTACTGTCATGCCATAGTTCCAGTTGTCTTCGCCCAAAGGCGGCAATAAACTCCACACCCCGCTATAATAACCGGCCAGGCCACCACCCATGCCGGTATAGATGCCGCCACCGCTACCGGCCATTGACAGGTTTGCCACCGTAGTCCCCAGCGGAGTGTTGGTGCTAGGCGGCCAGTCGTAGCTTTGGCTGAAAACCCCGGAATTACGATCAGACCAACTTGCGCCCCCGTCGCCGGACTGTAAGAACGAACAGCTCTGGTCGCCGGCAACCCAGAGTGAATTAGGGTCCGATTCGTTCATCCACAGGCTGTTATACCATATGGTAAGCGAATCGGAGGTGCCTGTTGAAGGACGCGTGGGCGCCCATTGTTCTGTTATTGGATTCCATTTAAGAATATACCCATTACCGCAACTGATGTACCCAAGATAATCACTTCCATACAGATTAACCTTCACCTTCAAAAACGGCGTCAGGGCATTGGGGGTATATCGCAAACCTTGTATTGAGTCGGATGTGGTTTTTGACCAGCTACCGCCACCATCTGTAGTTCTTAAAATAACACCCTTGTATTTCCCCGGGTCTCCATTCTTATACCCCACTATCCAGCCGTTATCGGCATTGGCAAAGCACACCCCCTTAAAGTCCCAATTTACCTGTGGATCCAACGCTGGTATAGTCTTTGTAAACCATACCTGCTCGGTAGAGGTGGGATACAGTTTGCCGCTTCTTTGGTATACCTTGCCCGCATCGCCCACCGCCCAGCCGGTGCTGTCGTCAAGCATATGGACATCCCGGAATGTGCCCCCGAAATTGGTTCCATCCTTCACCCAGATGGGCTCGGCTAATGCTGTGCCTACAAGAAATAACAACCCCAATATTATTGTCAGCTTTTTCATTGTTTGGGTCCTTTCTTTATTTATTTGATTTACAGCCATTTTACCTGATCAAAGTCATCTTCTTTATCTTACTCTTGTCGTTTATGCGAAGTCTGTAGATATATACTCCATTGGAAACCGCATTGTTGTTGTTATCCCTGCCGTTCCAGGTTATTGACCCCTCCCTACCCTCCCCGATGCGGAGAGGGACAGAGTTGTCGTTGATAAGTGTTTTCACCAATTGCCCTGTAATATTATAAACCGAAAGATTTACCTGACCCGATTTTGCAATTTGATATTTGATAGTCGTTTGATGGCTGAATGGATTGGGTGCGTTCTGATAAATTTTGAATTCTGAATTCTGAATTTTGAATTCCGGCTCGCCGGTAACCCCCTCCGGCCCCGTGTATTTACATATAACCACCAGCCTATTTGTATCGGCATTGCTGCCAAACATTACTTCTTCCCTGCCGTCATTGTTCACGTCTCCGGCGTTGACAACTTTTACCCCAAGTTTATCACCGTACCACCTGCCTTTCATCCATCCGCTGACAACTGTATCCTGAATCAACTTGCTTGTCCAAGCCAATCCTTTTCCCCACCCTATTTCGCTTGAGCCACAAATTAAATCGCTCCTCAACCCAGAATCTATTTTACTTGAAGCGAACATGCTGCCCAGCCCGCTAAATGTATCCGCACCCACAACCGTCATATCGGCTATTGTATCCATGCCCAACCCTCCGTAGAAAAGTATCCCTTTCCCATTATGGAGCGTTGATAAATAACCACCGGGATAGTAGTAGCTGCCAAACCATAATCGTCCATTCCCATTAGTGTCATTTGCTATACTGCCGGCGAATTCCCCCCAATATTGCTGTGAGCCTTCGCCATCTTTCCACCAATCGGGGATGGTATCCATTGCCGGGCCGCCATGAAACAGATATATCCGCCCCCGGCTGTCTACATTGTTTGTTGCAGCGCCTACTAATAGATCTTGTATGCCGTCGCCATTGACATCGCCACCTGCGTCCAAGCTTGATCCAAATTGTTCCAAATCCTTCCCCCTTATCACTAACCACGGTATGGTATCAAAAACCGCAGAGCCAAGGTATATGTTTACATGACCGTTGCCTGACATATTCCAAAAATCACCTACAATAAGGTCGGTGGTGTCGTCCCCGTTAAGGTCGCCGGTGGCAAGACTGGTAGCGCCTTCGTAGAGCCGCCCTAAAAAGCGCAGATCGTAAGCAGTGTTTGGCCAGCCTACCTTTCCATAATAAACATATACTTTTCCGGCTGCCTCAAGTATCACGTCGCTGCATCCGTCGCCGTTTATATCCCCGCCGCATAAAGCCAAACCGGTGCCGGGTCCGGCCGTCGCATCGCCGGTTATCCATTCAGGGATAGTATCAAATGCCGGACTCCCGCCGAATAAATACACCCTTGCCCCCAATGTGCTGCTGTAACCAACAATGCCTGCGTCATCATAGCCATCCCCGTTAACATCGCCCAGTCCGGCTATGGCCGCGCCCCAAGATGATACGCTGGTGTCCGGCGTGCCCCGCTGGAAGATGATCTCAAGGTTATAGGTGGTTTGGGCGGGGCTTAGGCCATAGGTCAGTGTTACCAGATTTATGAGAAATATTACTCTTCTCATTTTTTACAGCTCCTTTAGCCCGGCCCGGAAGGAATGCACCACCACCGTGCCCGATGAGGTCAGAAACTCCACCGACCGGCCGTAGTCGGCCCCGGTGTCCTCGGCCACGATGGGGATCCCGTAATTGTTCAGCTCCTGCTTGGCCTGCAGGGTATTCCTCTGCCCGATGTTGCTGTAGCTGGTCTTCCCCGAGTTGAGCAGTTTGGAGAACATATTGGCCCCGCCCACCAGCTTGCTGACCATTCGTATCCTTGAGCAGCCCATCCCCTCCAGGGCCAGGATCAGCTCCTTGAGGGCGGTGGTAACGAACTTGGCCGGATTGCTCTGGTTGCGGGCCAGATCGGGATCGGGAAGCATCACATGGGCCAGGCCGCCTATCTTCATCTGGGGATCGTAGATGGTGATGGCCAGGCAGGAGCCCAGGCCGTGAGTGGTTATTATCGCCGGGCTCTTGGCTACCTTGTAATCGGCGATTTTTACTATCAGCTGGTCGGACAAACTTCACCCCTTTTCATATTACTCGGAGCACATATTAGTGAACATTTCTTTTAACTAACGTATTACATTGGTTCATGATGTCATACCTGCGAAAGCAGGTATCCAGAGGTTACCTATGGATTCCCGCCGGAGTTTATCCCGCACATGATGCGGGGCGGGAATGACACAAACACTCTATCAAACATTTATCGCTGATAATGATATGTCTACTATTATCCGCACCTATTAGTAAGTAAGAAAATTATTTTACGGCCCGGTATATTCTTTCCTTGATATCGAACGAGACGAAGGTGTCCTTCATCTGCCCGAACATGTTCTCCACCTTGCCCAGCACCAGAAAACCGTCGGCCCGGAGGGCCTTGGCGAACTTATAGAAGATATCCTCCTGGGTCTGCCGGGAAAAATATATCAGCACGTTGCGGCAGAATATCAGGTCCAACTCGCTGTAGGGATACCGGGAGAATAGATCCAGTTTTTCAAACTGCACCATATCCTTTATCTGGGAGGAGATATGATACTTGTCGTCCCGGGCCTCGAAATATTTTCCGATCAGATTCTGGGGGATCTCATCCATGCTGGATCGGGGATAGATCCCGGCCTTAGCCTTTCCCAGTATCTGGAGGTCGATGTCCGTGGCGTAGATGTTACAATCCTTTACCAGCCCCCGGGCCTGGGAGAATTCGCGCCACATGATGGCCAGCGAATAGGGCTCCTCGCCGGAGGAACATCCCGCGCTCCATATCTGGACCGGGCAATTTTTGCTCTCCTCCAGGATTATCGGCAGGACCCTGTCAAAGACCGTCAGATAGGTCTCGGCATTGCGATAGAATTTGGTTACGTTGATGGTCAGGGTATCCAGCAGTTTGGTGTATTCGCCGGGATCATCCTTCAGTTTCTGCTGATATTCCTCATAGCTGCTCACCTGGCAGGACCTCATCCTGACCGCCAGCCTTCTTTTGAGAGGCCGTTCCTTGTACTGCCGGATATCGAACCCGCTGTCGGCCAGTATTTTATTGGCCAGAGCCAGCAGCTCCGGATCGGTTATATTACTTGGCGAAAGCATTCTTATCCATCAGGGCCAGGTTTCGCTTTACCATCTGGTTATCGGGATCCGCCTCCAGGGTCTTCCTCCACCATTTCCCCGCCAGGTCCTTCTGGCCCTGTTTAAGATAAAGGTTTCCCAGCCGGGCCATATCCTGGGGATCCAACATGTCAAGCTCGGCCATCCGGCTGAGCGTTTCGATGGATTGCGCTATCATGCCGTTCTTATAATACAGCTCCAGCAGATTGCGCAGTATCTTCCGGTCATCGGACCGGGCCTTAAGCGCCGCGTTGTAGTACCTCTCGGCCTCCTCGTCCTGCCCCTTGGCCTGCATCAGGGCGCCCAGATTGTTCTGCAGGACGTGATTGGGTTTATTGCTGTTTTCTATGGAACTCCACAGCTTGTACGCCTGTTCGGGGTCGTGGTTCCTCAGGGCTATCAACCCCGCCAGGAAAGTTGCCAACAGGGGCTTGTCGGTTGCCGGATCGATCCGGTTCAGCTGTTCCTGGGCGGAATCGTTTTCATCGTCCCCGCAGAACAGGCAGGCCAGGTTGATCCGGGGCATCGCCTTCTCGGGCGAAAGCTCGACGGCCTTGCGGTACTGCCTGGCGGCATCCTCCCGCTCACCCATCATTTCCAGGCTCAAACCCAGGTTGTTATAGGCCGCAGCTTTTTTAGGCTCCACCGCTATGGCCTCCAGGAATTCGGTGGCCGCTTCGGCGTACTCCGCTTTCCGGAAATGGATCAGCCCCAGGTAGAACCGGGCCTCGTAATGGTCCGGCCTGATCTCGATGATCCGGCGGTATTCCCTGGTGGCCTCGTCGTACATCTGGGTACGGTAGAAGGCCATTCCCAGGTTGCCGTGGTCGTCGATGATATTAAGATTCCAGGAGGCGGCCTGCTTGCTTTTCTCGGATCCCCGCTTGGCCAGACCGGCCAGCAGAAGCCCGTAGACTATCTTGGAGGTCAGGAACTCGCCCAGGGCCGATGTTTCCATGATCTCGGCCAGCGAGCGGTATCCGTCGATCAACGACAGTACCTGCTTCTCCTCGCTGTTGAGATTCAGCTCCTCCTGTTTGGCCAGGTCCATCATCACCCGCTCCAGCACGGTCTGGGGGGTGGGCAGTTTCTTCTCCAGGGTCCGCCATTCGTCGACCCGCCTAGCCTCCTCCAGCAGCAGGTTTATGGCGTCCAGGGAGACCAGGATAGTCTCCCCCTCGGGCAGGGAATCCGGCTCGAAGAAAAACTCCCCGTCAATCCACCGCAGCAGGTAGAAGATGGTGTCCTCGATCTGGCCCGAGATGTCGGCCTCGATGTCCGGCTGTTTGATCAGGCCCATCTCCAGCAGAATACCGCCCAGCCGCCGGGTTCCGCCCTCCTGCTGCTGCAGATCCAAAGCATCTTGCAGGTTCCGGGAGGTTATCAGGCCCCGGGAAAAAAGCCTGTCGCCCAGACGGTCCGGCCGGTTCAGCAGGTTGGCAAAACAGATCTTGCCCTCATTGAAAAAGACGCTGCCAAAATTGCTGCCGTCGGTGACTTTCAGGCAGCCGGTCTTGCGCCCCACCGCCAGTAGCTGCAGGACGTCGGGCAGGCTTACTTCTTTGAATGATCCTTTTATCGCCATAGCTTACGACGCTTTGTATAGATTGCAGTATTCATTTGCTAAATATCTTCCATCAGCCGCTCCACCAGGAACGGCCAGGTCTCTTCAATGATCCCCAGATGGGCCGGGACCGGCTCCGCCTTTCCCTTCTCGCCTTCATCCTCCTGGCTGAGAGAGGCGACCTTGGTAAGGGCCGGCTTCTCCCCGGCCGGCAAAGCCGGCAGAGGCTGGGGCAGGACGGCTTCGGGGCGCGGCTCCGGTTTTTTAGCGGATGGAGCAGCCTCCGGAGCAGTCGTTGGGGAGCTTAATTTCTGGGACAGCGATCTTATCGCCATCTCCAGATCGTCGGCCTTGTCGGGATCGAACATCAGGTTTTCGATCTTCTCCATCTGCTCCGGGGTGGCTTTTGCCGACAGCGGACCGAATTCCTGCTGCAGATTGATCAGCTTCTCGATGTTGCTGGTATACTCTTGGTAAGCTTCGGTAACGATGGATATGTCCTGCTCCAATATCTTCTCGATATTGAAGGTATTGAAACCCTTCATTTTCCAGATGAACAGCCTCTCCTTGTATCCCTGGCGCAGCTGGTCGGCGCCCTGCTGCTCGTCGATCAGGGCGGTGACCTTGTGATCCAGTCCGGATATGAAATCGCCGAACTCGCCGACCGGGTTATCACCGGCAGGCGGCTGGGGCAGAACCAAGGAATCGGGTTCCGCCTGGGCCGGAGGGGATTGCAGTGGAGGCAGGGCCTCGTCCACCACCGCCTTGGTCAGCGGCCCTTCGGACAACGAGGCATACAACAGCACCTTGTTGAGGGCCCCCTCCAGCTCCCTGATGTTGGAGGGAACCCGGGAAGCTATGATCAGGGCGATCTCGTCCGACAGAACTGCGCCCCGGTCGCGACTCTTGCGGGAGATGATCAGGCTCTTCTCGTTGACGTCCACTTCTTTCAGCCCGATGATCAGCCCGCCCAGCAGGCGGGAGAGAAGTTTCTCATCAATGCTCTCTATCTTCTGGGGCGTGATATCGGTGGTGGCGATTATCTGGCGGCCGGAGCCCACCATCCGGTCGAACAGGGGAAGCAGGCGGATCTGCATCTTCCTGTCCGCCAGCCCCAGATGAAGATCGTCAAAAAGCAACAGGTCCGATTTCTCGGCAGCGACCAGGTCCTCCAGCGACATTTGGCTGCCGTTAAGGAAAACCAGGTTCCAGTCTGGTTGAGCCAGGGCCACCGCATTGCCGATGGCCTGCATCAGATGGGTCTTGCCCAGCCCCACCCCGCCGTAGATCAGCAGAGGATTATATACGTTGCCGGGATCCTCGGCCACTTTGCGGGCGGCGGCAAAGGCCAGCCGGTTGCTGGGTCCGGTAATGAAATTATCGAACTGATAAACGCTCTTTAATATGTGGGGCGTCCCTTCGGTCATTCGGTTTCCTTATTTATCTTCGGTATTTGGCGCTGAGCGACTGCAGCACCAGGGCGGAGACGGCCTTGAGGGTGTCAAACACCCCGGCGCCGGTGGTGGCCACCGCTTCGTAATGGGGAACCTTCCTTAAGTTCAGGGCGTGGTCCATTTCGGGCACCGGAACTATGTTGGGCATATCCCTTTTATTGTACTGCATGACCATGGGCACTTTATTGATGTCCATTCCCAGTATGCCCAGGTTGTCCCGCAGGTTGGCCAGGCTTTCCATGTTCTCCTGCCACAGGTCCACCTGGGAGTCGGCCACGAACACTATCCCGTCGGCCCCCTGCAGCACCAGCTTCCGGGTGGAATTGTAGAACACCTGACCGGGAACGGTGTACAGCTGGACCCTGGTCTTGTACCCGGCGATGTCCCCCAGCTCCAGCGGCAGAAAGTCGAAGAACAATGTCCGGTCCTTCTCGGTGGCCAGGCTGACCATGGAACTGCGCTTGACGTCCGGGATCTTGCTGTAGATGTACTGCAGGTTGGTGGTCTTACCGCAGCGCCCCGGACCGTAATAGACGATCTTACAGGTGATCTCTTTTGATGAATAGTTTATTAACGACATTTAGGATGAATAATATTTCTTGTTTATTTTAGAATGATGATCACGGTAAAGATCGGGACAAGTTTCTTCCGGTGTTTTCCCAGGTTTGGCGCCTTGAGCGGTTGGTTCCCCTAGTTTCTTCGTTTTCCGCGTCTCCGCGGTTAGCAATCCCGGACTATGAGAACAGCTTGGATAGGGCATCCTCCACCGCCTGGTTGAAATCTGGCAGAGCCTCCTCCTGGGAACCGGGCTCGCCCGGGGCGGCTGAAGGCTCCCTCCCCATATTTTCCGAAAGATCCCTGGCCGCCTGGTCGGTATCGGACACGACGGCCCTGGCCAGCACCGGGGACAGCTCCCGCTCGGCCTCGCCGGCGGCGTGCCGGATCATGCCCACCACGGTGGATTTATCGAATATGGTGGCCAGGATGAACTGGTCGGCTATCAGGCAGAAATACACGTTCCAGGTCTTGCCCTCCTGGAACATTACCTTGAACTTTTCCTCGGCCACTATTTTGGCCAGGGCCTGGGTGGAGGTGAAGATCCCGCCGATCAGGGCGGCGATGGACTGGACGTTAAAATTGGAGGTGAACCCGGCCAGGCTTATCAGATGGCCGCTCTTGGACAGCAACAGGGCGCAGCTGGCCCGGCTGTCCTTGATGTAGCGGCCCATGGAGACCTCCACCGCTTGGTTGATCTCCTCCGACAGGACGTACTGAATGTTGGTCATAGCATATCCATCAAGTGTTCCAGGCTGGCTTTCATTTTTATGGACACCAGGCCGATATTGGCCCCGGCCTCGGTGATCACGATCAGGATGCAGTGCTGGGCGCACAGGAAGATGATATTGCCCTCGCTGGCCAGGAGCTGCACCCCGTAGATCTGCTCTTCCTTGCCCTGGGCCAGCGATTTGACCACCTGGTTGAAGATGGAGGCCACCATGGCGCTGATGGTCCGCTCCTCCAGGCCGGACATGATGTTGGAGGCTATCACCAGCCCCTCCTTGTCTATCACCAGGCTGCCCCTGACCCCGGGGATATCGTTTATCTGGTTGAGTATGTTTTTCATTTTATGATCAAAGTCTGTTTCAATTTTTTGGTTCTGACAAAATATAATATGCAGCTGTTGATGTTACGGGAGACAGTGCAAAAGTAATCAAGGTTGCATCCATATCATATTTATTTTTATCTGAAAATAATGCGGTTACACCAGCTACTGTTAATGCAGGCAATATAGTACCTGCCAAAGCGGTCATATATTTACCTTTCCTGTATTTCCTGCCAGAAAAATATGAACCGGCACTAATGCCGACTATAGCCCCTGGAGTGCCACCAATTAAAATCCCCATTAAGGATGGAGAACCACTAATACCACCATCCGCCGCTCCTGAACTGAATGGTATTGATGCTATACCATAGCCGACCAATAAGCCGCAAGTACCCCATAAAGCACTGCTGATTGTGGTTTTAATTACAGAAGAAGTTTTTACACCCCCTTTGTTAAAGAAGCATGCACTTTCTTTATTTAAAACAATACTTGTATCATCCACGCTGGCCCGTGTTGTATCGGCTTGGGCATACTGCTGACATAACAATTGCCCATTGCTTAGTGTGTTTACCTTTTGCCCAAAGGCCGTAAAAGGTATACTAAGCATAATGCTTAATACTGTGCACTGACCCCATAATCGTTTTTTCAGGGGTCTCTCCTTATAAATTCTTTATCCGCTCGATGGCCCGCTTGACATTCACCGCCACCAAGCCGGTCTTGGCCGAGCTCTCGGCGGTCACCATCAGCACCTGTCCGCCCACCCGGTTGAGGAATATCTTTTCGTTCCTGGTGTCTATCACCACCCGTTCCAGCTCGCCCAGTTTTACCTTCTGCATGACCTGTGTGGCGGTGGAGAACACCAGCGATGACAGGGCCCCTGAGGATTCCTCGTCGACCCCGGCGGACTGCGGAGCGAAGGCGCTGGCCACCGGATAGCCGGACTCGTCCACCAGCAGGCTGGCAAAGACCTGGGGGGTCTGGATTATCTCGTTGAGGATCCGCCCGTAAGCGTTCATGGTTTTGGGATCGGCCTCAGCCGGCGGCTTAGCAGTTTTATCCGGAGCCGCCTCAACCGAAGTCTCTTCAGGACCGATCTCGACAGCAGGTTCCGGCGGCACGAATTCCATCTTGGGTTTTTCGGTCGCCTCGGCGGCCAGGGCCATCATAGCCTGGGCTCCCTTGTGAAAATCGGCCGGATCGGCCAGGGCCGGCTCCGCAGGGTTGGCCGCTTCCGAAATGTTTTCCGGAGCCCTCGGCTCCTCTATCACGGGAATTTCTATCTCGATCTTTTCGGGTGGGATCGGGGCTTCCTCCGTCCGGGTAACCGCGGTCTCCGGGGGTTCGGATTCGCCGGGTTTGTCCAGCTCTGCCAGAACCTTTTTGGCCAGGGAATTCTCCGGCCGGACCGAAAGGATCTTGGTCAGCTCGGTCCGGGCCTTCTCGGTATCGTTTATCCCCTTGTAGCACTGGGCCAGCACCAACCGGCCCTCGATATTATCGGGATGCGATTCCAGTCCGGTCAGGCAGATGTTGATGGCCTCCTGATACAGGCCGTTCTCGCGATAGAAATCGGCCAGGGAGCCGAACAGCAGCGACGAGGGATCGTCGACCACCTGATCCGAGAAATTTTTAACGCTGTCCGAAGACATATCTGATGACATATTTCACCGTATATTTTTTCATGCTCATTAAATCTTACAACAATTATTTTACAAGATGTCCCTGTTTAATGGTAAAGCGTTATTTAAAAACTTTCTTTGATTATTCACCTTTGCCTTTTTCCAAATACATCATCGTTGGTATAAAAGATTTTCTAATTACACCTTCAGAATTTATTTCGTGCCTTCTTATCCTTACACCTTGTTGGTTTACTAAGTCGTGGCCCTCTGCTAAAAAGTGACGGATAAACGCACGTTCAAGCGTAATCAATACATTTTTCAATTTCTGTCCCGGGCGCAAATTCGGTTGACCAATTATTATAACTCGCTTGCCGTTTTTTGCATTTTCAAGATGCCTCATCAATTTTAAATTATTCAGATGCCCATGGATACGACCTTGTAAATTATTTGTTTTACCGACGTATAAGGCCTCATATGACTTGCCCCAATGTCGGGCAAATATATAAATGCCCGGCTTATCCGGCAATTTATCTAAATTAAGCGTATATATCAAACTTTCGTTTGTAACATGCCTTAAGTAAACTGGTTTTTCCCAAATGATATCAAGCTTCATAAAAATCTCCGCTTAAAAGCACTTTACTTTTTCTTACTCACAGTGATCTTTATTATCCGGTTGATGCTCCCAAGCGTTTTTTCATCCGCTTTGTTCAAATCCTTCATTATGTGAGCCATTATTATTTCCCGCTCGGTGGCCTTGGGCGGTGCGCCCTTTTTACCGCTTTCCATCTCCGAATTTTTAGGAAACAGATCGCGCAACGAAAAATTGAGCGCGGCAGCCACTTTCTCCAAGGTCCTTACGGTGGGATTCACCCGGGATTGCTCCAAAAAACCGATATAGCGGTAATCGTAACCGGCCTTCTTCCCCAATTTCTCCTGGGTGAGCCCCTGGGCCTTGCGTATTTTTTTGATATTGCCGCCTATCAACTTTATCAAAGCATCCATGTTCTTACCCCTTTTATATTATTTTTACGGATCTTCAATTTTACCATTACCGATAGCAATGCCTATTCCCCGGCTATCGGCAACCTTCTTTCCTTCAGTTTTTTCATCCTCTCCAGCCAGGCTTTCACCTCGGGGCTCAGTTCCGGGGCGGGCTCCGCCGGTTTATCGAAGCCGGCCATGGTCTGCCGTCCGTCGGCGATAGCGGCTTTCTCCTCCAGGCCCTCGGCCCATTTCACCGCCAGGTCCACCAGCTCCCGGATCTTCCCGGCCCTTTTATCCTCATGCGAAAATGACAGAAACCTCTCCCATCTCTCCACCGCCAGCTCCAGCCGCCCGATCTTGGCATAGGCAAATCCCAGGCAGTAATTGATCTCCGGATTGTCGTCCCGCCCCTGACTGGCCAGCTTGTATTCCATGATGGCCTCGTCGAAGGATTCGGTCTTGAAATAGGCCTCGGCCAGATAGAGATGGGCCAGCGGCGAATCAGGATCCTTCTGCAGGATGTCGGAGAATGCCTCAATGGCCTTCTCCAGTTGGTCTTTCTTGATCAGCTCCAGGCCCGCTTTTACCGGATCCATCACCTGCTCCTGAACGTCCAGCGACAGCGGACCTTTCAGGGCGGTGGCTTTCACCAAGCCGGTGGCGCACAG